>NZ_JBHRSW010000028.1:0-3519 GCF_042646125.1 Agaribacter flavus | reverse complement strand
TATCGTCAACTGCTTGGGCTACCACTATCAACAAATTTATTCTTAAAATGGGTGCGGGATGTCAGGTTTAAAAAAGACTTTTAAAAAATAGCCAAGCTACCAATCCCTGATGTCGTAGAGGTTGGCCATGTCATTAAACAGTTACAACTTGGCAATGAATTAGCAGAAAAATACGTAGACCACCCACTTTCAGGGAATTGGCAGGGCTACCGAGATTGCCATGTAAAACCGGATCTAGTGCTCATTTATAAGTCAGAAGATGGAGCCCTAAAATTAGCCCGTATCGGAAGCCATAGTGAGTTGTTTCGGTAGGCATGTAACGGACAAGCCGCGGAGAGCAAGCCCCTCTTTCAAGCTAATTGTATGCGACTTTCAACTCGATCTTAGTTATTTTATCTAATTCTACAGTCTGCTTAGCTTGCCACAAATCGTAGTGATCCTGCATTGCGAGCCAACTTTCTGGACTACGCCCGACAACTTTAGATAAACGTAACGCCATCTCGGGGCTGATTCCGCTTTGAGTTTTTAATACGCGATTCAACGTCGAGGGTGCTACATCTAAATGTTTAGCAAGCTGTCGACAACTTAAGTTAAACGGCTCCATGTAAGTTTGAGAAATAAACTCGCCAGGATGAGGGGGATTGTGCATATTCATTAGTGGTAATCCTCATAATTTACGATATAAACATTTCCGCTTTCAAATTCGAACGTAATCCGCCAATTACCATTAACTGTGATTGACCACAGGTTACTTAGTTTCCCTTTTAACGGATGGAGTCTATATCCAGGAATGTCTAGGTCATTAATTTCCGTTGCCGAATGCAAAGCTGCAAGCTGCATTCGTAGATTTGAAGCATGAGCTGCTTGAATGCCTTTGGTGCTTCCTTTTTCAAAAAATAACCTTAGGCCTTTGTGTTTGAATGACCTTATCATTTAAACATTGTAGCATGTTGCGCAACACTATCAAACCGCATAACGAGGCTGTAGAAAAACTAAAACGCGAAAAATACTTCACGCTCTACGTTGATTATTTCTATAGTTCAATGGTTCGACCTATCCAAGATTCACTTAGCAACGCTGAAAAAGCTTAATATTTATTCAGCTTTCTGTAGTAAAAATATAGAACGACTTTTTCTACAGTCTCAACGCCCTAATAATAGGAGCAAAAATGCTAGGCTAAACTTTGCGACGAAGGAGCGCAAGCCTAGCGTTTGCGTCCTATTAATTGGCTTGTTATGTTTTTTATACTACAATGTACGACAATACCGTACATAAAGGTCAATTTACTATGAATAGTATAAGCGTAAATCAATTTAGAGATAATTTAAAATCTTATGTGGAACAAACTGTTAACGAGCACGAACCATTAAAAGTAACTCGGCGTGCAGGTGACGACTTTGTTGTAATGAGTGCTGATGATTGGGAACGCGAACAAGAAACTTTGCATGTGTTACAAAGCAACAGCTTAATGCAACAAATAGCTGAATCTATGAAAACTCATACAACAAACCAAGGCTATAAACCAACAAAAGAGCAATTGGATGAGATCACTAATCTTTGAAGGTAAAACTTGGTTCGTATATGAGCAACTTAGAGAAAAAGATAAAAAATTACATAAGTCTTTATGTAAGATTTTAAAAGAAATGTTGCGAACTGACCCTAGTAGTGGCTTAGGCAAGCCAGAGCCGTTAAAGCATAAATTATCAGGACTATGGTCAAAACGGATTTCGCAAAAAGATAGATTGATTTACAAATTTGATGATGAATATATTTATATTTTCGCCATTGGTGGACATTACGACGATCATAAAAAAACATAACACCATGTTAACGAGTTATCAAGTTATGCCGTGGCGCTTGCGAATGCAAGCGGCATGACATGGGCTGATAATCTCTGTTCAACATTTTGTTAGGTTTCCTACTCATAATGTGTCCACATCCGTAAAACCTTTATTGTTTGAACATCCTCTAAAACTTGATAAACAAGACGGTGCTGGATATTAATGCGTCTTGAGTAAGCTCCATCAAGATCGCCAACTAATTTTTCATAGGGAGGAGGTATTTGATAAGGGTTTTCAGTGATTATTTGAATGAGAGATTTTGCTCTAGACTTCAGATTACCGCTTGCGAGCTTCTTAGCATCTTTTTGAGCCTGCTTAGTGTAAACGACCTTCCATGTCACCAGTCTAGATCCTCCGAGCATCCAGATATATCTGCTTCCATTCCCTCTTTGATAGATTCTCGCATCTCGGGTATAGAGAGAAGGTAAAGAGTTTCTTGGATTGAGTTCCAATCGCTTTCTGAAACAAGCACCGCGTTGTTTCTCTTACTGGTTATTAAAACTGGCTCGTGTGATTCAGCTGTTTCATCAATGACACGGTACAAGTTAGCTCTAGCTTCTGTGGCAGATAAAGTAGACATAATTACTCCTCCATAATTCGTCAAAGCGTACGCTAAAGCGTACTTTATGTCAAAGAAAACCTAACATTTGTTGATATCTGGCGCGCATTCAAAAGTTAAAACAACAAACATAGATACGCGTCCAGATTATCGCTCAATAGCGGTCGTTACAAAGGATTAGGAAAAATCCAAGGTGGCCGGCATCAGGTAAGAACGGTTTTGTACATGGCGATGATGTCTGCCATGCAATGTAACCCTGTGTTTAAGTCAATGTACAAACGATTGTTAGACGTGGGAAAGGTCAAAAAAGTAGCCATTATTGCCTGTGTGAGAAAGATGATTGTTATCTTAAATGCGATGCTGCGAGATGAGATTTCCTGGGAAGCGCCAAAAGTGCAAAATTAACTATTGACGCCATAGTCTCTTGTTAGCAGGTAATAAAGACATTTCTCTATATGTCTTTATTAAGAAACTTATTAGCTGCAATTGTAAATAAATTGATGGCTTGGTCTATCAATAAAGGCATATCGCTAAAATCAGGATCAATTTCAAACCAGTGCTCATAAGAGATGGTAGTATGAGTCACCATCGCAACCATTCCACCTTTACGTTCAGGCTCCTTAGGAACAACTGGTTTCATGGTGTTAAAATTAGAATGGCCGATAAAGTTTCCACGATAATTAATAAACATTTCGTGAAGCCAAAAATACTCTTCTGGTATAACATCCTCTTTATTTAAACGGAATTTTTTTATAGGTTTGTGGATACCTGTACTAGCTAAAAAAGGTTTTGCGTATGTGACTATCGCGATCTTGATTAAACCATCACGTATAAACTTATCTTTTACTTCTTTTGCTTTTATTAAATAGTCTCTGGCTTCTTGGAAATCGAGTTTATAGAGAATAATTCTAGCCACATATTCATCCTCTATATTCTCCATAGGTGCATACTCCTTTACCTGCTAACTTTAAGCTAAGGGGTGCTGGCGTGCGGCATAATGGCGAAGCCGCCGCGCGTTAGCATCCCAGTGACCGAAGGGAACGACTTGAGCGCCTTGATACTCATTGAGCCTCCTCCTCAGATAAATTTGAGTTTATCCTGAGATGGCAACCAAACCAA
>NZ_JBHRSW010000027.1:0-872 GCF_042646125.1 Agaribacter flavus | reverse complement strand
ATTAGTGCCGCACCATTAAACTTAAATCAGACAGTTGTACAGAACGGTCTAAAATGATCGGTTACCGCGTAGTACGATTTAAGAGTTTAACACCTAAGCGCCCCTCCAATGCTGCTATGGCACGAGTTGTCGCAGGAGCTGACATACTCAAGCACTCTGCAGCTTCAGAAAAACTCTGCCGCTTTGCCACTTCAATGAAAACTTTAATACTGTGAAACTTGTCTATTGCGTTATCTTCTTATGCTATGTTGGGTTCGCGGTGAGATTATACTGGAAAATCCCTCCTCTTTCGTCGCAAAAACCGCTGCAAGTATATTCATATACGCTTCGATTTTTCTTCAAGTAAAATAAATTTTGCGACGAAAGAGGGAACAACTGCCCACTATAATCTCACCGAGATATCAAATATTTTAAAATGTTTCTTTATTTTGCAACGGTAACATATTTTTCTTACCAGTCGAATACGAAGCAACGAACATTGAACTTGCACACCAAAGGTCAACAGACCCTAGCAACAGGCACCCCCATCATCCTTCGCATTTTTAATACTTTGAAAATAAAAGGACAAATTTTTATCTCGTTCATCTACAAACTTTTTATCTAGGCGCTTAAATGACGAAATCCTGTCCAAACGGAAATTACGAAATTCATTTCTCAGCTCACACCAAGCAGTCAATAACCAAACAGGGCTAAATGATGTAAGCGCAAGTGGGCGAACTGTCCTTTCGGATTCAATGTTGTTTAAGTCTACATAAATAAGATTCACTTTCTCTTTATGTCGAATGCATTCCCTTACTTCTGTGAAACGTAACCGATCATTTTAGACCGTTCTGTACAACTGTCTGATTTAAGTTTAATGGTGCGGCACTAAT
>NZ_JBHRSW010000026.1:0-4338 GCF_042646125.1 Agaribacter flavus | reverse complement strand
TCTTAACAAAGTTCATTTTGAATTTAATTTAATTGTGTATAAGAGTCAGATTTTGACAGAGGGGGCTATAAAGCATATCAGGATTAGGTGGCAAAAATGAATAAAAAAAACAAGACGAACCTTTAGCCCTGAATTCGATTGGAAACAGCGCAGCTAGTTCTCGAACAGGGATACACTCATGATGAAGCAGCCAAAGCAATGAGCGTTGGTTTTTCAACGGTTGGGAAGTGGGTTAAACAACTTCGGCAAGAACGTGATGGCAAGCAGATAAAACAAATGCCTATGACGCCTGAGCAGATTGAAATTCGTGAACTTAAAAAGCGCAATGAACGGCTTGAATTAGAAAAGGAAATATTAAAAAAAGCTACCGCTCTGTTGATGTCGGACTCCATGAAGAACTCGCGTTAGTTAAGCGATTACATCAGAGCGATAAAAACCGTTATTCGGTGAAAACGGTGTGTGAGGTACTGGAAGTCAACCGAAGCACTTTTAAATATTGGGATAAGCGAGACAAACGATTATCCCCTGAGGCTGCCAAGTTGCGCAGCTTGGTACGTGAGGCGCATCGCCTGAGCAATGGCTCAGCGGGCGCGAGAAGCATTGCCGATATCGTGACGAATGATGATTCTCATGCTGTGAGCTTGTCGCGTTATCGCGCTGGGAAGCTGATGAAGAAGCTAGATTTAGTCAGCTGCCAGTTGCCGCAACACGCTTATAAAAAGGCAACACAAGAGCATGTAGCCATTCCGAATTTACTGGACAGGCAGTTTGCGGTTACAGCGCCAAACCAAGTCAGGTGCGGTGATGTGAGTTTCATTTGGACAGGTAATCGTTGGGCATATTTAGCTATGGTAATTGATTTAAAGTAGCAAGGTAGTAAAAGTTAGTTATTAGTATTTATTCCTTCCGCTCTTTCGGAATACCCCACTAATTAATTCGATTCGTTACCATTTGCCGCATTAGTGTATTGTCTTTTTTGTATGCAAATGATCACTCAAGGTACTGTATTTATCCGAAGTCTGAGATGTATCAACTCGATATCCAGCAAACTCGAAAATCTAGCAATCTCCATCATAAAAGCAGCAACTAGTGCATATATGCAAGTATTGTATGTACTATTTACAATATTTTTTTCCTCGTTAGTGCTAGCTAATAGCCAAGTTTTAAACTTAAAAGTTATAGATAAAGCAACAGGCCTACCTATAGCTAATCAGAGTATTACTGCGCAACAAATAACACCAACAGGAAAAGTATGGTATGCAAATAAAACAAGTAACGCGCAGGGCGAAATCACGTGGAAGCTGTCAGGGTTAGGTATAGATAAATTCTATCAACTTTCAACGAAGATCTCTTCGGGTAGATGGATTCGCTCTACCATTATCAAAGATACAGGAAAGTTCGAATGGGGTATTGGTTTAGTCACAGTTACCATAAAAGATGGCAGTGTTGACAACAACATCCCACTAAAAAACTACGATGTGCAATTGCTATCTATGCAGAACAACGAAATTATAAAACGCTCTTATTTTAAAACAGACGCAAACGGCAAGATTCTTCTGAATCTGCCGTCTATCAATGACAATGTAGTCTATAAACTGAAAGCCGCTAGTACAGTTGACAAAAAAGCAAATTTTTACCACACAATCAAAAGTTACGGTAATCAGGATTTTATTGTCGGTGTTAAGCCACTTTCAATAGTACTAAAAAACATGCAGAACAACTCTACAATTAATGATATAGAGGTCACTGCATGGGCGCCGAAAAATGATGGAAGTAAAAAATGGTTGAGTAAGAAAACTACAGACAAATCAGGAAAAATAGACTTTGTCCTGCCATCTCTCGCAAAAGGAGAAAACGTCCAACTCACAGCGAATATCTTTAATGGAAGAAAATCAACTAGTCAAATGTTCACGACGCCAGGCAACTTTATTTTCGAAGTTGGGAAACTCTCTGTATCAGTGCTAGACGGTAGTAAGGCACAAAATGAAGCGCTGGCAAACTATAAGGTTGCTCTCACTATTTACAACGGACATACCAAAAAGCATAGATGGAAAACTGAATTAATCACTAACGCGTCAGGAAAAGTGCTGGTCGATCTATCTTCGCTGAACACAGACGAAAGCTATATATTATCTGCTATCAGCAAAACTGACAATAAAATAAAGTACAGTAGACCACTACCACTTACTGGAAGCATTGAGTTTGTTGTTGGCAATCCGCCAACAACTGTATCGGTGGTTAATGCTTCGACAAATATGGTAGAAGCAGGAATAAAAGTGACTGCTCAGAAAAAAAGCGATGAAGGGAAATGGGTTTGGGCATCAACACAAGTAACTGACTCAAATGGCATAGCAGTATTTGATCTCGATGACATCTTAGAAGGCAAAGAATACCGAATAAAAACCGCAAAATATAAAGGTGATGTCATCAGCGAAACAATCACTGAACCAAGCGAAGTTACATTGATATTAGGCGCTATAAACGTTCATCTCTGGGATAGAGACTCCAAACAAAACCTCAGTAATATCAAAATTTTTGTTTACCGTGTAGATGCAGATGGCGCGCTCATCTATCAAAGTGCTGGAATAACTGACAGCGAAGGTAAACTAATTTTTGATGTTGGAAATATTAAAAAGAACAATTATGTTTTGAAGGTCATCCAACCATTTGCGGGAGTCAGTCACCTTTACAGTAAAACAATCAGATCATCAAGTGTATTGGATTTCAGCGTATCAAAATACGATGATAAAACTTTTGATTCAATCTCACCTAAAGTACGAATTATCTCACCTATCAAACAAAGCGTAAGCAATGAAGGATTTATACTATCGGGTAGTGTTTATGATAACAAAGACTTAAACAATCTAGTCATTGAGGTCAGCGATGGTTTCAATGCATCTCATCAAAAAATTATCACTAATCCTACCGTTGGAGATTGGCAAATAGATATCCCTTCCGATTGGTTAACGCTACAGGCTACTATTGAGGTAACAGTAACCGCATATGATAAAACGGGAAACGCTGCGTTAGACACAAAGACTTTTAACGTAGTTGAAGATATAGAGGCGCCCACAATAAACGTAGAATCTCATCAACCTGACGAAGAAGTTAGTGAAAACGGCTTTACTATCTCAGGACAGGTGAAGGACAACATCCAAGTAGCATCACTAAACGCATCGATGGCTAATGACAAATTAGGTATCATTTTCTTTGAACGTGACATTGAATTTAATCCAAATACAGGCCAATGGGCAATATACATCGACGAAAACAGTCTTAGCAGCGAATCTTCACAATCTTTTACTTTTAACGCATATGATGCTTCTGGAAACATTAACTCTAAATCGTTGAATTTAACTACTAATCAAAAGACTATCCCATTGAAGCACCTTCTTTCTAGAACCACGTTTGGTATCTCAAAAAGTTTACAAGATGAAGTAGAAAGCATGGGAGTATACAATTGGCTGCAAGAACAGATGGCGCCAGAATTGATCGACGACTCTTCTGCAGAAGTACTCGTTGCGCAAATAGAAGTAGACTCAATTCAAAGCTTAAGGAAAAGAGAGCTAACCTACCAGTTGTATAGTAAGCGTCAATTGCAGCAAGTTATGGCTTTCTTTTGGGAAAATCACTTCAGTACAAACTATAACAGTCACAAGAAAATAGCTTACGAAATCGCTGAGAATGGTGCTTTTAGAGAACTAGCACTAACTAACTTTCGCAGTATACTGGCAGCAAGCGCTCAAAGTCCTGCTATGCTTATGTATTTAAGTAATCATAAAAGTGTGAAAGGCAATCCTAACGAAAATTACGCAAGAGAACTAATGGAACTGCACACATTAGGAGAAAGCGGTGGATATACTGAAACAGACGTGGTGGAACTTGCAAGAATATTTACAGGTTGGCAGGTCGATAGTGATGGACAATTCATATTCAATGAGTCTGATCACGATGTTGAGAGCAAAGTATTTCTGGGGCACGATATCACTCCGAATGGCGCAAGTGAAGGTGAATTGGCTCTAGGTATATTAGCTCAGCACCCTTCAACTGCAGCATTTGTATGTCAAAAACTAGTCCAATATTTGGTGGCGGATATCCCACCAGGCCGTTTGGTATTTGATTGTGCTAAAGCATTTAAAGCAACTAATGGCGATATCACTAGTATTTTAAATACTATTTTTGATTCTGCAGAATTCAGCGCGGAGGAAAATATTTCCGCAAAGATTAAAACCCCTTTGAAGCTATATACGAGTGCAATAAGGTCACTTGATGCGTAACCGATCATTTTAGACCGTTCTGTACAACTGTCTGATTTAAGTTTAATGGTGCGGCACTAAT
>NZ_JBHRSW010000025.1:0-2944 GCF_042646125.1 Agaribacter flavus | reverse complement strand
AATGGCCAGCCTATTTTCATATCTTGACTACATTTACTCCGTAATTACCCGCTGTTTTTGAATCTGAAACGCATCAAAAAAGCCTTAAAGTCAGCTGTCACAGAGGGTAGTAAGTAGTGTTAATCCATCTTATACTCTACCAACAGGAAACGTCGCAATATGTTATTAACAGTAAGAGGTGTGCTGATGCCAAATGCAATCGACTATCGCCAACAAATCGTTGAAGAGCTTCGCCTCGTGCCGGATGAAAAACTGGCCGACCTAGCGAAAATCGTGCATGTGTTTACCGAAGACTCGCCCGAAGCAAGACTCGCGCGTGCGTGTGAGCAAGCCCGCAACAATGACGTAGAATCACTGGACACATTATTAGGCAGTTTAGATGACTGAGCGCACGATTGATGTCACCCGTCAATTTAGCGCATCGGTCAAAAAACTCGCCAAAAAATACCGCCGCATTAAGCACGACCTCACTGAATTAAAAACCGCATTAGAAGCTGGCGACACGCCCGGCGATAAGCTTAGCAATGTCGGCTGTGATGCCTACAAAGTCCGCATCAAAAACAGTGATAATCAAAAAGGCAAAAGCGGCGGTTATCGCGTCTTGTATTACTTAAAAACGCAAGATAATGTGGTCTTGCTGGACATCTATTCTAAGAGCGAACACGACAGCTTGAGCGATAATCTCATTCGTCAAATCGTGCATCAATATCTAGGCGCAGAATGAGGGCTACTTCGCGTACTGGGAATAAAAAAATCGTATATTGACCGGATCAGCCACATGGCTGTTTCGGGATTATTACACTCTAGTCAAATCAGACTGGAGTACACCAAATGAAAAATAAAACCTGCAAGCGCCTAGTTCAAATTATCGTCATACTCATCTTGCTATTGATGTTGACATCAGATTCTCAAGTGGCAAATAAATCACTGGAAAACGACTTCAAAATAACTGACACTTAAGAAAGTGAAATTGTGGCTGTAAAAGTTGCGTCTGGAAAGTTGGCTCTTTAAGCAAAATTGGTGTCGGTGAATAATGCGTTTAGATGACTAGACGTACGTAGAGGGTCGGTTTTACTCAAATGATCCGGTGGGCGTTCTAGAACAAATGCAGCGCGGTAATAGCGTTACTCACGGATTCAATCGCTACGCTTACGTCAATAATAATCCGTACAAGTATACCGACCCTGACGGCGAGTTTTTTAACGTTGCACTTGGTGGTTTCGGTGCTGTGGTTGGAGCGATAGGAGGTGGAATTTCAGCAGCGTTAGCTGGTGAAGATATAGTTCAAGGAGCGCTCATAGGTGGTGGTACTGGCGCATTGGCTGGTTTAACTATGGGGACATCTTTAGTAGCCACAGTTGCTACTGGCGCTGTCGTCGCTGCTGGTTCGGACATTGCTTCACAAACCATTGATAATTTTGATGCTGATAGTGTAGATATGAGCTCAGTTGGTGACGCGTTAGAAAGCGGAGCATCGGAATTAGTTGACGCGGTAAGTGATGTCAATTTAGAACAAACTGGAATGAAAACACTTATTGGCGCTGCGACTGGCGGGCTAAGTAAACTATCCTCGACAATGAAGATTGATGAACAAGCAACTACGGTCATAGCTGAAGGTGCAAATATAACTGGTGGGTTGATGTGTCAGGATGCCTGTAAGTGAAAAAACAAGCTTCAACAATTTATTTGAAAACTAACTTTTTCCTGAATATATTAAAGTTGTTATTTACTTTTATAATGTTTGTCATTCTAGGAGTAATCGCAAAAGTGTTTCCTTATTATCATTTAGAAACAGTCGTTTTGGCATTAATTATTGGCACAACAGTTTGGTTCTACAGGCTCAGGTACAAGGGTAAACTTGAATACAGAGGTGCCGTGATATACGCTTTAATGAGGATCAATGTATTCAATCATAAGGTTATCCGAGTCTCTGTAAATCAAGGAACTAACAATTTTGATTTCAAATACAATGGCAAATCAGATTCAATAGAATTTGAAGATAATCAATTAGCATTCAAAATCAAAGTATCAGCTGATTTCAAGAAAAAACGCACATGTACGGTACAACTACTAGATAGGTAGACTTAAAAATATGCAAGTAAAAACATGGCAAGCCCACCGCGCTGAGATGCAACGAGAAGATCGCCGAGAATGGCTGCAAGTAGTGGCGATTTCGTTGGTGGTGATTGTAGCGGGCGCACTTCTGGCGTATCTGGTGCAGTGATGATTCTGGCAACGGAATGTCAGCCAGTTTGGTGATGATGGAAAGCGGGAGTTGGTGATATCGGTTCCCGCTTTTTTGCTGTTTTTATTGTCACACATAACGCAAGATTCTCTTGCTAATGAAAGGCTTGCCAGCACTGGGCTGGCGGAGAATATGACTGTAGTTCAGACGATAAAATAGAGAATCTCATTGTGTGCAAAGGCCCTGTTGGTTTGGGCTAGCGCGTAATCTCTGAAAATTGAGTTTGTTTAGGCTTTATCTTTTTTAATTAATTGCTAATGCGTGTGGCTGACCCAGTGCGATGCTGGGCAAGTAGGATGAGTCGTTTTATTGAAAATAGGTTGTAAAAAATCAATTATGTTGTTGATGTTTCGTCTTTTTTGTTTTTTATCCGCCTATTTTTATTATTTAGTTGCTTGTGTTTTTTTAGCCGCTTGTAGCGTAAAGTCAGCTGTCAGATACTCGTACACTAACTTTAAAAATCTTCATGTCGATATGTTAAAAACTAATTCGCCTTATTGATATAACTCTGAATATTCTAAGCTGGGCAATGCCATTCAATATTGCCTGAACCAGTGGGACAAGCTTCAACGCTACATACCGGATGGGCAACTGAGCATAGACAATAACCTTGCAGAACTCGCGATCCATCTCTAAGATCAGTAGACTATTACGAAGAGCGACTGCAAACTGAGATATCTCTCGTTGGTAAGGAAACCA
>NZ_JBHRSW010000024.1:0-3520 GCF_042646125.1 Agaribacter flavus | reverse complement strand
GAGTGCGGCTTTTTGTTCAGATGTGAGGGAAATATCAATCATGGTAATAGATTGATCCTCTATTCATTAAAAATCAAGCGTTTTCATTGATCACGGGTATACAAGTTCAAAATGGTAAAACAACTCACATTGTTGGGGTATAGCCATGAGAATGGAACAGTGGTGCTGGAATTGATAGCTCTAGAGTCCCATGAAAACTTTTATCGCGATGTAAAAAAATCTTCTGAGCCTTTGCGCATAACATTTGTTGTCAAATTTGTGACAATGTAGCGTAGCGAAATGCAAATTGCGCAACAAATCGGGTGTCCGAAGTCGCATCTGCGACAGGCATGAGGCGGCGCTTGTTATGCATCGAAACTACCATAGTTTTGTTGGATCTGTTTTTATCCGAAATTCATCAGATAATTTATCGAGTAAAGATTGTTCTGCCAAACCTTCTTTCCTCATCGCAATTAATTGTAGCCAAGCCTTTGACCTGCTGTGACCTTCAAACATAACAGCTAAATGCTTATCTCTATTCTGAAGCGTCTTATATAAATACAAATACGTTTCATGTGAACTTTCTCTTTCACCTGAAATTATATCGTTCGCTTCATCTAAAGTAAGTGAACAATATTTTTCAATAGCCAAATCTTTAATTTGCTTAAATATTTTCCAGTCCGATTCATTCATCATTTAAACTTAAAAAAAGAAGAAACTAGGATGCATAACGCCGTTTTATGCGGTAAGAAGCGCTGTTGTTTTTGTCTGTCATGAAAACGTTGTTATGCGACTTTCAACTCGATCTTAGTTATTTTATCTAATTCTACAGTCTGCTTAGCTTGCCACAAATCGAAGTGATCCTGCATTGCGAGCCAACTTTCTGGACTACGCCCGACAACTTTAGATAAACGTAGCGCCATCTCGGGGCTAATTCCACTTTGAGTTTTTAATACGCGATTCAACGTCGAGGGCGCTACATCTAAATGTTTAGCAAGCTGTCGACAACTTAAGTTAAACGGCTCCATGTAAGTTTGAGAAATAAACTCGCCAGGATGAGGGGGATTGTGCATATTCATTAGTGGTAATCCTCATAATTTACGATATAAACATTTCCGCTTTCAAATTCGAACGTAATCCGCCAATAACCATTAACTGTGATTGACCACAGATTACTTAGTTTCCCTTTTAGCGGATGCAGTCTATATCCAGGAATGTCTAAGTCATTAATTTCCGTTGCCGAATGCAAAGCTGCAAGCTGCATTCGTAGCTTTGAAGCATGAGCTGCTTGAATGCCTTTGGTGCTTCCTTTTTCAAAGAATAGCCTTAGGCCTTTGTGTTTGAATGACCTTATCATTTAAACATTGCAGCATGTTGCGCAACACTATCAAGTCGCATAACGAGGCTGTAGAAAAAAGCATTTTTGTTCAGTCATTTCCCTACACCTGAGTTGATTGTTAATTCTGATACAACTCTGCCTTCAATTTCTAAATATTGCAAAACTTTTTACCCGTTGTTGTTTTTTGTCAAAACAGGGATTTTTTGGGGGGCGAGCCTTTGTAATTGGGTGTGTAGGAATTGTTTTTAGTGGAAACAGTTGTTGTCCCACGTTGATGTTAATGCAACACCTTGCCGTAATTGTGTAGTTTCTCGATATTGTGTATCAAACAGAACAAGTGCCACTGTCCTTGCACTTTGTCTTTGCCGCGTAAGCTAAAACGATTGAGACCTTTATTTGTGCCGATATTGCCAAACACCGGCTCCACCACACTCATGCGATGGCTGTAAATTTGTTTGCCTCTGTCGCTGTCTACCCGTTGTTTCATCCAATCCGTGTAGGTTGGCGCTCTATCTGCCTCTAGCCGAAACGACACTTGTCTGCCTGCGCCTTTACGATGCTCGGCTGACTTGGGGTTATGCATACATTTGTGTTTCTTGTCACAGTGACGGCATTGTAACAACTTCCCTTCGAAGTAAGCGGTTTTAATCCCTTCTGTGGTTTCTCTAATTCCTCTAAAGCTTATTTGCTCTCCTGCTGGGCAAATACATGTCTTGCACACAGGGTCAAACTGAAACTCACTCGCAGGGATTGTCGTTTTCTTGCGAACTTTCTTATCTTGATGGCGCTTGCCGTACTTGGCTTTCTGCTCATTGAACTTCGGGTCGCGTGACCTAAATTGATTATCGGGAATATAGGCGTTGATATTGTGTTCGTGCAAATACGCCATGTTACTCTCACTGGCAAAGCCCGTGTCTGCTGTCACAATCGTCTGCTCAGCGAATATGTTCTCGCTTATCCCTAAGCGTTTATAACGGGACTGAATCGTATCAAGGATAGGCTTCAAGGTGTGCTGCTCTCGACCACTGCCAAACACTTGTGCGTCCACAATCACTTGGTATTTTTTATCCACCGCAGCAACACCGTTATACCCTTGAATGGTGCCTTTACTCGTGGTCATCTTCGCTGACGCATTGTCCGTGATATTCGATTTCACTTCCCTTGGGCGCTTGCCTGTGCCCATGCGTGGTTTAGCGGTTTTGTGATTGAGAAAGCCTTCAATCTTGTCGTGCGCTTTATTCAAGGTATCAATGGTCTGCTGAATACGCTGTTGCTTGGCTTGCTCTGCGGTATCCGTGTTATCCAAACGCTCATGCAACTCCAATTGATAGCGGATGTGGCGCTTTAACTTATCTCGCTTCTCTTCTAACTCATTAAACGTCCCCGACCACTCTTTAGAAGCATTCGATGACATCTTACACCCGTCAATCGCAAACAACTCATTCCCCAACAAACCCTGCATTTGGCATATCAATAAAATTTGCTCAAACACCGATGCGATCTCGTCTTTACGCCCGCTGATAAACGCCGCTATCGTTGTAAAGTGTGGCACGCTATCACACGACAAGGCTTTGAAAATGATGTTTGTTTCACAGCACCACTGGATTTCTCGACTAGACGTTATCCCTTTGGAATAGGCAAACAATACAATCTTTAATAGCGCTGCGGGGTCATACGCTAAACGCCCCGTGGCATCATTTTTATACTTGGGGTAGAACACCGACAAATCCAACTTCTCTTCAATCAAATAATGAATCGCGTATTCAAATGTACCGGCTCGTAGTTGGTCGAGATAGTTGATCACCACCATCGAATGTTGCTGATAATTGAGGGGCATAAATCGTGGCATAACCAAGACCTCCTATGCCTGTTGGGTAATACCTATTTGATCACAAAGTGTGATCGGGGGGAAGTGAAAAGTGATGTTTTTTTGAGCTTGTTTAGGTTTTTCTACAGTCTCAACACCCGCATAACGGGCAAATATATGTAGGCTACAATACCAAGCGAAGCGCTGGGAGCCTACGTATTTTTGTCCCGGCGAACGTAGTGAGCGAGTTTATGCGCTTGTTAAACCAACAATGATAGCCTAAAATGACCTAATTAAAGACCTTTTAGGAGACCGTTATGGCGGCGAGAATTTTGGCGGAAGTTGCTGCAAGTATTACAGAACTAAAAGCAAACCCTATGAAAGTTGCGAGCAGT
>NZ_JBHRSW010000023.1:93198-94172 GCF_042646125.1 Agaribacter flavus | reverse complement strand
ATTAGTGCCGCACCATTAAACTTAAATCAGACAGTTGTACAGAACGGTCTAAAATGATCGGTTACGGTACAACAAAGCAATTTTGTGCTGAGCAGAAGATACCGGTGCAAACCTTTTACTCTCGCCGACATGCCATGGGGCTATCCATGCCAGCGCAAAGTAAAAAACCTATAATGACTAATTCGCCTGCCGTACAATCTGGGCAGTTCGTCAAAGCGCAAGTGACGCCAAGGCCGAGCACTGTCGTCTTGCAAACACAGTATGCGCAACTATCACTTTCTACACAATGCGATCCCATTTGGTTGGCCACTTTATTGAAAGGACTGGCTGCATGAGAATGTTTGTTGACCCAAAAGCCGTATATCTTTACCCAAAGACGGTAGACTTTCGCAAGCAGTTTAACGGCCTCGCGCTAATTGTTGAGCAAGAGCTTGATGTCACCCTCATGTCAGGCGCGTTGTTTGTCTTCACTAATCGTACCCGCAAACGCCTTAAGATATTGTATTGGGATAACACTGGTTTAGCCATGTGGAGTAAACGCTTAGAGAAGGAAACGTTCAAGTGGCCTAACAGTAAGCAGGCGTCGATCTGTTTGACTGAACAACAACTCAATAGCCTCCTAGGTGGCTTTGATATACACGGCCATCAGCCCTTGTTTTATGCCTCTGCTGGCTTATAACCGCAGATCATAAACAGCGATTATCGATCACGATTTAGTCTAAGTAAAAACAACACCTGAACCCTGCTTTACGGTAAAATACATGCCATGAAATTAAGCCTCGAACAGTCCAGTAAACAAATAACCTTGCTCAAGCAAAAGCGCGATGAGCAAGGCTTAACGACGACTGAAAAAGACGCTCTGATTGCCTTGCAAGAAGCGCGTTTAGATTTCCTTGAAGAGCAGTTTCGATTGGCGAAACACAAACTCTTTGCGAGCAAAAGCGAAGCGCATGTTGCCCAAGGTAACTTGTTTA
>NZ_JBHRSW010000023.1:92822-93168 GCF_042646125.1 Agaribacter flavus | reverse complement strand
CGACCATATTCCTCGTGAAGTGGTCGTACACGATATCGATGAAGCCGATAAAGTGTGTGACTGTTGCCAAGGTGAAATGCACATAATGGGCAAAGACGTGACTGAAAAATTCGTCTTCGTGCCGGCAACAACAAAAGTAGAAGAGCACCATCGCTTAAAATATGCTTGCAGACACTGCCAAGAAAATGAGACGAAGACACCGATTAAACAAGCCCCACCAGTGGCAAGTATTTTACCAAAGAGTTATGCCACACCGAGTATCCTTGCCCAGTTAATCACCGCTAAATACCAACATGGCCTGCCGTTATATCGACAAGAAGTCATCTTTAGTCAACTGGGTATCAAG
>NZ_JBHRSW010000023.1:0-92771 GCF_042646125.1 Agaribacter flavus | reverse complement strand
CGCCTAATATTGTTTTATATGACTATCAGCCCTCTCGGGCGGGTAAATACGCGGCTGACTTTTTACGCAACGATAATCAGCAAGATTATACCGGCTACTTACAAGTAGACGGCTATGCAGGCTATCATCCATTGCCGGCAACACTGGTGGTCTGCATGGCGCATATTCGTCGCAAGTTCAAAGAGGTGGATAAAGCACAAAGCAAAACCAACAAGCTTACTGGCAAAGCCACATGGGCGCTTAACCATATTCAAAAGCTTTATCGCATAGAAGAAGCCATCAAGGGGCTGTCAGTAGAGGCGCGCTACAAAATACGCCAAGAAAAGGCCGTGCCATTACTTATCCAATTTAAAACCTGGTTGGATAAGTCTGCACCGCATGTCATGCCCGAAAGTTTACTAGGCAAAGCGCTGAACTATGCACTTAACCAATGGGAAAAAGCCATTCGCTATTGTGATGACGGCAGACTAGATATAGACAACAATAGATCCGAACGCGCCATTAAGCCCTTCGTGATGGGACGCAAAGCTTTTTTGTTCTCAAAAACAGCCAATGGTGCAAACGCAAGTGCGACACTTTACTCGATTGTACAAACAGCTAAAGCAAACGGTCTCGTTCCTTATGATTACCTAGTGCATGTGATGGAAAAAATCATGCATAGCGAGCATGATCCTGAGAAACTTGCGCCGTGGAGCGTGATATTAGACTAGTGTGGTTCTTTTGACGCTTACGTTAAAAAAGTTAATATTGCATATTATCCATTCGTTCAATCTCTGGATTCAATTCCATTAGCATAAGTGGACGCAGAAGCGTAAGCAGCGCATCCTAAAGGGTCGCCAAAATAGCAAGCTGCTGCGTGTGCGGCCAAGTTAAGAATAGGAATGTTTGCTATAGCTCTTAACAATGCTCCTGTAGTCTTCTGCCATAATTTTTTGAAAAAGTAACCGCTCGGATCGGTGTAGCTCATCGGATTGTTAAGCACATAACTATAGCGATTGTAGTTTTGAGAGTTGCTAAGTGCCTGAATAAACGGATCAGCCTGCAAGAATCGTCCAAGGGTTGGATCGTAGATCCGACCGTTCATATGTGCACAAACAAGTTACGAACCCAACAAAACACCAAATAACAATATAATCAACAACCTAGACAATATGAGAAGCAACATTCGATTATTCGTTTTTTTGTATTCGACATGAAAAGACTATTGAGAATGCGAAATAAAGTTAAATTTAGTGGGCTTATTTCGCAATCTCAACTTGTTTATTGCTAGGGAAATGCTTTAAGATTGCGAAATACCTTAATATTTTTTATAGATATTTCGCAATCTCAAAGGTGATAGAAATAATGGTTACTAAGTTTGTAGGCAGAGAAACAGAGCTAAAAGCCTTAAAAGAGCAAATAAACAGCAGCTCTTCGTCATTTTTAGCGTTATTTGGCCGCCGTAGAATCGGTAAAACTGAAACTATTCTCCACTTTTGCAGTAAAGAAAAAATAAAGCACATAGAATTTACTGGACGCTTCGAGCAACCAAAAAGAATTCAGATCAAAGCATTCTTGGCTGAAATCGCGCGATTTAACCCAGCATTCAAAGAACGAAAAGCTGAAGATTGGTTTGATGCTTTTGAAATATTAAGAGAGTGTCTTGATAATTTTCCACAAAATGAAACGTTAGTGATATTCATCGATGAATTACCTTGGATGGATACACAAAGATCTGGCTTGCTTGCTGAGATAGGCGAGTTTTGGAATAAGTATGTATCTAGGCGGCAAGGGTTGTCATTAGTTGTTTGTGGCTCTGCCGCTTCATACATGCTTAAGAAGGTCGTGAAAAACAAAGGCCCTCTACATAACAGGATAACCCGCAAACTCCCAATGGAGCAATTTGACCTTTTCAATACCAAGCGATTCTTAGAGGCTAATGGCTTCAATCACTATAATAACAAAGCCATTGCCAATATTTATATGGCACTTGGTGGGGTTGCTAAATATCTCGCTGAATTAAATCGTGCTTGTACTCCTCAACAGGCCATACAAGAGATATGTTTTGCTAAACATGCACTACTTCAAGGAGAGTACGAGGAGCTGTACCATTCATTATTCAGGCACCCTGAATATCATTATAAAGTAATGACTGCCTTAACTGATAGATGGAGTGGACTTACTAAATCAGATTTAGCAAATAAACTTAAAGTTTCCAATGGGCATATAACCAAAACAATAGAAGAGCTGCTAGGTTCAGGCTTCATCACAGAATACTCAAAATTTGGTAACATTAGCCGAGAAAATATCTACGTAGCGACAGACTTTTTTTCATATTTTCATAATCGTTGGATGGCAGGAAAAAATAAAACTAACGATTGGGAAAAATCATCTAACTCTCAGGAGTACGCTATATGGTCAGGATATACATTTGAAAAATTATGCCACGCTCATGTAAAACAGATAAAGGCGGCTATTGGCATAAGCGGAATACCCACATCAAGTCATTACTGGTCGTATAGAGCCAAAAAAAAACAGGAAAAAGGCGCTCAAATAGATTTATTACTCAGTCATGAGGGGCGGAGTCGAAATATTGAAATCATTGAGTGTAAATACTATGACGGCCCGTTTACTATTAGCGAGAGCTACAAAAAAGAACTAATTAATAAACGAGTGGTTTTTAATGAGCAAACTGGCAATAAATATAATGTTAGGTTCATTCTCGTTACAGCTGAAGGTGTTACTAAAAATGAACATTTTAACGAGCTAAATCCACTAGTAGTCACTTTAAACGATCTATTTTTGCCAGCTTAGAATTAGTAAATTAGGAATTCACCATCTAATAAGGAATAGCCACTACCCGTGGCTGTTCACTTGATTCGGGTCTATAAAAGCATCGTAAACGTCAAAAGAACCACACTAGTCTAATATCACGCTCCACGACGCAAGTTTCTCAGGATCATGCTCGCTATGCATGATTTTTTCCATCACATGCACTAGGTAATCGTAAGGAACAAGACCGTTTGCTTTAGCTGTTTGTACAATCGAGTAAAGTGTCGCACTTGCCTTTGCACCATTGGCTGTTTTTGAGAACAAAAAAGCTTTGCGTCCCATCACGAAGGGCTTAATGGCGCGTTCGGATCTATTGTTGTCTATATCTAGTCTGCCGTCATCACAATAGCGAATGGCTTTTTCCCATTGGTTAAGTGCATAGTTCAGCGCTTTGCCTAGTAAACTTTCGGGCATGACATGCGGTGCAGACTTATCCAACCAGGTTTTAAATTGGATAAGTAATGGCACGGCCTTTTCTTGGCGTACTTTGTAGCGCGCCTCTACTGACAAGCCCTTGATGGCTTCTTCTATGCGATAAAGCTTTTGAATATGGTTAAGCGCCCACGTGGCTTTGCCAGTAAGCTTGTTGTTTTTGCTTTGTGCTTTATCCACCTCTTTGAACTTGCGACGAATATGTGCCATACAGACTACCAGTGTTGCCGGCAATTGATGATAGCCTGCATAGCCGTCTACTTGTAAGTAGCCGGTATAATCTTGCTGATTATCGTTGCGTAAAAAGTCAGCCGCGTATTTACCCGCCCGAGAGGGCTGATAGTCATATAAAACAATATTAGGCGCGGTGTCACCATGAATATTCCCCGTAGGTGAATCGGCACCACAGCAGTATACCCACTCAGTACTAATGGCCAGCCTATTTTCATATCTTGACTACATTTACTCCGTAATTACCCGCTGTTTTTGAATCTGAAATGCATCAAAAAAGCCTTAAAGTCAGCTGTCACAGAGGGTAGTAAGTAGTGTTAATCCATCTTATACTCCGACACAAGCGGTATTTCATAACTCAAATACCAATCGATAAATTCTTTAGCTTTTAAGGGGCGCGAGACAAAATACCCTTGCACTAAGTTGCAATCGAACTCGCGTAATAGCTGCAAACTCTCTTTGTTTTCGACACCTTCTGCGACTACTCTCAAACCGAGTTTGTGCCCTAGGGCAATCGTCGAGCTTACAATGTCTTGATCCGTTTCAGACTGATCTAGCTTCATGATAAAACTCTTGTCTATTTTGAGTTCATCTATAGGCAGGCGCTTTAATTTCGACAAAGAAGACTGACCAATACCATAGTCATCAACCGACACATCAAAATCTAAGGATTTTAAATAGGTCAAGCGCTCGACAACAAGTTCTTCGTTTTCTACCAAATCCCGTTCAGTAAGTTCTAGGGTTATTTGTGATGCCGACACTTTGAACAAGGCAATCTGCTGCAGTAAAAAGTCTACAAAGTCAGGATGTTGTATATCCTGCGCTGATAGATTAATCGACACATTAATTATATGGCCTTGCGTTTGCCAGTCAGCAAGTTGCTCAATGACCTTGGTAATTACCCACCTTGTGAGGGTAACAATTAGACCGGATTGCTCAGCAAGTCCAATGAATACCTCGGGGTTAACAAATTCCCCATTTTTATTTATCCAGCGAATAAGTGCTTCAGCTTTGTTTACCTTATTCTCTGACAAATCCAATTTAGGCTGATAGTTAAAGAACAATTCGCCATCGTCATTATTGATGGCATCTTTCAATTCTTCCAACATCTGAAGCCTAGCTAAATACGCTTCATCTTCGCCGTGCACGTAGTAACGAATACGGCTTTGTTCGGTTTTCGCAAAATTTGCGGCTATTGCGACGCGTCGTAACAATGTTTCTGCGTTGCAAGTACACGCCAAAGTAGAGGTTACCCCCAAACGGAAATTAAGATTGATAGTAAGATCATTCAGTGTGTAAGGGCGTGAAAGTGTGCCATTTAAGTCGTGTACAATGTAAGAGACTTCTGACTCTGAAACAATAGGAATAGAAATCAAGAAATCATCGGCTGCAATGCGCGCGGCGTAAGCAAATTCAGAATCACTAAATCGCGTCAAATATTGCTGTAAGCGCTGCGCAACAAAGCGCAAGCATTCATCCCCGGCTTGCGGCCCCATGGTGTCGTTCACTTGTGCAAATTGTCGTATATTTACGCCAACAATAAGAAAGTCTTTTTCCTGTTCAAGCGCGCGATCAATATTGGACAACAACATGCTTCGGTTAAACAAGCCCGTCAATGCATCGTGTTCTGCTTGGTATTTTATTTCGCCCTCACGCTGTTGAATGGCTTCGCCCATCCTGAAAAAAGCCTTATTTAATTCGGAAAATTCAAGCGAACTAGATTGTGCTTTTTCTTGAATAGAAAAGTTTCCTCGACTAATTTTTTTCGTAATATCAATGAGCTTACTTAAAGGCGTGGTTATCCTTAGCGATAATAGTCGAGAGAGCACAACAGAGACCAATACAATTGCACTTCCCATCAGTAACATTGAGCGAATTAACTGCTCGAATTCTTTTTTTTCTGCCTCCAAGGAAGCCGATAGTACCGCGTATACCGAATCATCCTTAGCAAATTGAATAGCGGTGTTTGCGAAATTGTTTTGCCTCCAAAAACCCTTGTCGTCGAGCTGAGGTGAATTCACATTTTGCGAAGCTTGAGAAATTGACGGTAAACTCGAATACAAGACCTGCTCATCAGCCACCAAAGTAACATCGATGTCATTTAATCGCTTAAGTTCTTGCAGCGCAAGCGAGTCAATTTTAAAACCAATTAGAGAGTAAGCAATGGTTCTTGGTGCCTTGACTGGCAGCAGAATTAGCTGATAAACCTTTTCATCTATGACCAGTATTTGTGTGCTCTGTAAGTCAAAAGACAGAGCCTGAACAGCATGTTGCAAACTTTCGATAGGCAAATCTACTACACTGCTAGTGCTCAACACGTGGCCTTCTGTATCTACTAACACCATTAGATCTGCTTCAATGCGCTGTCCGTGGTTGAACAAAACACTCTGAATTGTCGCGCTGTCTTTAGTCGCAACAGCTTGCTTAAACCCAAAATCTGCGGTAAGCACTCGCGAAGCCGTCTCTAGGATAGATGCCTTTGCGAACAAATATTGATTGATGACATTTTCAGCGCTTTGAAGGCGTCGTTCGATTTGATTTTGACTGTAGTTTGCCGTTTGCAACCAATAAGCAGACATCAAGATACCGGCTGTAATCACAACAAGGCATACACTTAACAGGGTAATTTGAGCATTTAGGCTCAGTCTTTTAATTTGCGCTAACGACATCTTAAGGCATATTTCTCTTCAGATAGTAAAAACTTACTCAATTTCACACGGACTCGTGCTTCGATTTAGACAAGCTGTACACAAAACAAACAAGTCCACGCAATACTGAGTGTGATGCTCTAACATTTAACGGCATTGCAAGCAAAACAATGAGTTGATAAAAGAAATAATTCTCTATTGCAAACGGTCTTTACCCATATTCATAAATCCATATGCAGAGAACTATTGTGCAACAACGTCGTTTTATCCCTTTCCTGTTAGCGAGTCTGTTAGTGCTTGCTTTTAATTTCGCGGGCTTAAAAGCACACTCACAGGAAACCGCCAATCACACTTATATGCCAGAGTGGACACTCTACACTGAAGACGGTAAAAAGATTCAGTCCCTCGACTACAAAGGCAAACCACTTATATTGCATTTTTGGGCAACGTGGTGCCCGTTCTGTAAACGCCTGCAACCCGGCTTGGATGCATTGGAAAAGAAATACAGTGACAGAGGTCTAAAAGTGCTAGCCGTTAGCCTTCAAGAGGAATCAGGTGCCAAACCGCAAACCGAACTTCGCGCTCGCGGCCTAGATTTATTGACAGTCGTCAATGGCGAGTCTTTGGGAATAGAACAACTTAATATACAGGGTACACCCACCACAATTTTTGTTAGTCCAGATGGCAAAATACTCGGTTCTACGATGCAGTCTGACCCGAATGATCCAAAGTGGGAATCTGTTGCAGAATATCTGGTAAATTTGGCAGCAGACCAAAACAAGGAATAAGCAATATTCTGTTGTTCTTTGCTTTTTTACTCGCGCTTGTATGTAAAACCAAACGCCATGGTGTACAATCACCCCAGCTCAGAATTATACGTCAGGAAACTAGGGCATCAGGTGCAGTGTGCGGTTTATCGTATAACATTGATTAGCACACGCGTATAACATAACTTCTTAATAACTGGACACGCAATAACGTTATGAAAGACAAGTCAGACATTGGACTCATTGGCCTCGCTGTAATGGGCGAAAACCTAATATTAAACATGGCCAATAATGGGTATACAGTTACCGCTTACAATCGTTCTACTGACAAAGTAGAAAATTTTATTAACGGACGTGCTCAAGGTAAGTCAATACGCGGTGCCAAGAGCATTGAAGAGTTTGTTGATTCATTGGCTATTCCTCGCAAAGTTATGCTAATGGTAAAAGCGGGTCCTTCCGTTGATGCAGTTATCGAACAACTCATTCCCCTACTTGATGAAGGCGACATTATCATTGACGGCGGAAACACTCACTTCCCAGACACTAATCGCCGAGTAAAATACCTTAAAGAAAAAGGTATCCAATTTATTGGAACGGGTGTATCAGGTGGTGAAGAAGGCGCACTCACTGGTCCATCGATTATGCCTGGTGGTTCACCAGAAGCATGGCCAGCAGTGAAGCCAATTTTTCAGCACATATCAGCAAAAGTTGAAGACGGCGCACCATGCTGTGACTGGGTTGGGGAAGATGGCGCCGGTCACTTTGTCAAAATGGTTCACAATGGCATTGAATACGGTGACATGCAGCTCATTTGTGAAGCCTACCAAGTAATGAAAGAACTGCTTGGGATGAATGCTGACGAAATCCACGAAGTATTCGCCGATTGGAACAAAGGCGACCTAGACAGTTACCTAATCGAAATTAGCCGTGACATCATGGCATACAAAGACGAAGATGGCGAAGCGCTGGTCGAAAAAATTCTTGATACGGCTGGGCAAAAAGGCACAGGAAAATGGACCGGGGTTGCTGCACTAGAACTAGGAGTTCCCCTCACGCTGATCGGTGAAGCCGTATTCGCCCGTTGTTTGTCTGCGCAAAAAGAAGAACGTGTATTGGCTTCAAAAACGATTTCTGGCCCTTCAGCTGAATTTACCGGAGATAAAGCAAGCTTTATCGAAGATTTAAAGCAAGCGGTTTTCGCCTCCAAGATCGTATCATACGCTCAAGGCTACATGCTCATGCGCGAGGCAGCTAAAGAGCATGGCTGGCATTTAAACTATGGCGGGATTGCGCTTATGTGGCGTGGCGGTTGTATTATCCGCTCTGCATTTTTAGGCAATATCAAAGAAGCTTTTGATAAAAACCCAGAACTAAGTAATTTGCTGCTTGATGAGTATTTCAAAGACAAAGTAGAAAACGCTCAGGCAGGCTGGAGACGAGTCAGTGCAGCAGCGTTGATCAATGGCATACCAATGCCAGCTATTACCTCTGCGCTCAACTATTTCGATGGCTATCGTACGGCGCGCTTACCGGCTAACTTGCTACAAGCGCAACGCGATTACTTCGGTGCCCATACATACGAGCGTTTGGACAAGCCCCGTGGTGAATTCTTCCATACTAATTGGACAGGTCGTGGTGGCGACACTGCCTCTACTACTTACGACGTGTAAGCCAAGAAACTGCATTTAATAATGTCGTCTGCCCAAGTAAGGCAGACGACTTTCTTCTCTTTCCTATTTGATAGCTTTACACACCTCATTTACACTAAAAATGCATAAAATGGAGGTAATATGAGTGTTTCTTCAAACAAACAAACTATCGTATTTTTTGGAGCAACAGGAGCGGTAGGCTCGGTCTCCTTGGATCGAATTCTACATTTTCCAGAAGTCACAGAAGTATTGTCATTGGGAAGAAGAACAATTGATACAAAAATATCAGCGTCTAAGCTTAAATCCAAAGTAATAGATATTCATAATGCCGATACTTATTCGCATTTTGTCGAAGCATACAGCACAGCGATTTGTACTCTTGGCGTCGGTGAGCCCTCTAAACTGACGAAAACCGAGTTTATCAACATTGATAAAAACGCTGTTTTAGCTTTCGCAAAAGTATGTAAATCTAAGGGAGTAAAGCATTTCCAATTGCTTTCATCTGTCGGGGTGAGCAAACACGCACGCAATTTTTACCTCCGAACAAAAGGAGAGTTAATTGAAGAACTGATTCTTTTAAATTTTGAAAGGCTGAGTATTTTTCAGCCCTCCATGATTTTAACCCCAGAGAACAGGTATGGTTTTACGCAAGCTTTGACACTGTTGATTTGGCCAAAACTCAACTTTATTTTGCAAGGAAAGCTGCGCAAATATCGAGGTATAAAACTAGCGCTGTTGGGAAATGCAATTGCAAACAATCTTTTATCGAAAAAGAGTGGCGTTGAATATTTACAGTATGATGAATTTATTTCTCTTCAATGAGCGTTTCAATAGTAACTCGAAGTTGAAATTCAAGGCGATACCGCTTTACAATTTGATAAAGAAACATCGCCTCTTATCCTACTTACTTAGCCTTCTGACTGATAAATACTCTTACCGACGTAAACTCACCGACTTTTTGATTCGCATCTATTGCAGCTATCACTAAATTTTCAACGCCTTTTAATGAGAAGCCATTGATATTGATAAAAGGTGAATATGCCAGCTTTGTATCATGAGTTTTTTCAATTCCATCTTTATACCATTTGAGTCGGTATGAGATTGCACCTTGTGCCGGTTCCAATGAAATCAAAAGCCCGCTATCGGTTTCAATCGCAAACACCTGTTTCGGAGGGGAAATCCCTTTGTTACTTAGAAGGTTTACTGTGTATTCACTCGTCCATGCACTATCTATGCTCCCTGTTATCAAACGACGTATTCTAAAGTAATGAGCTTTACCCTCTTCAATAGCCGGCACCCGAGTAGCACCATGCGTATCAATTAAAAAGCGTTTGGTATACTGCCCAGGCGTTAAGCCATACTCAATTTCATACTTAAAATCATTTCTTTCTACCGAAAAACCAATATGAAATGCGTCAGATTTACCAACAACCGACCAGATGATTGGAGGCAGTTCGTCGGGTGTAGTATGCACCTCTCTCAATGCAGGTTTGCTCTCACCAGCTTGGTTTAACGCAACAAGCGACAGTGTGTATGCTTGATCACCAACTAAACCTTTTACTTCAGCAAAATCGTTGATAGTGGCTTTTCCTTCAGTCAGGTTTCCTTCTGCATCTGTCGCTCTTAATTGATATTCTTGTGCCAATTCGCTTTTTGCAAAACTCACTCTCACTGTATCCAAGGACGTAAACACAGCATCTATTTTTGGCTCAATGGGCACTGATTTGTATTGCTCTGTTTTTGTTACTGGATACCCTAACGGATCGAGTAAATGCACCTTCAATTTTGCGTAATCGTGATTAGTAGAAACACTATATTTAAGTGTTTTGTCCCCAGGATAAATATCAGGTAAAGCTATCGAAGCGGCACCCACAATATTTCCTTCTTCATCATACGTCGACCAAACAAGCTGATAGCCACGCAATGTGAAAGCGGGAAAAGTGTTCGTTGATTTAGGCACAAGAGCAATGTCGAACTGTTTGTCTTTATCATTCGCTATTGATAAGTCTTCGACCGGCGCATTGAACTTGCGAATTTTCTCAAAAGAACGTTTGGGTTGACGGAAAGCGGTCAACACTCCCCATGCCCTATTTTCAGACCAATCAGTTGTCCACGTCGGCTTTTCATCTTTCCAATCACTGCGATAGTCACTAAAAGCGAAATGTGAGGTACCGATCAGATAAGGGTATTTCTTAAGTCCATTCCATAAAGAATGTGGATCCAATGTTGATTCATTTGGGTCTACGCCATCTAATTTGGTGCCGATTTCAGAAAAGAAAATAGCTTTGTCAGGATGATAATCGTGTACGACTTTTAGACGTTCTTCGTGATCACCGTATTTGTTGAACATAACAATGTCCGAAAATTGCGTAGGGTCGTCTTTTTGATAGTCCGCTGAATAAGATATATAAACGGCCATTCTACTTGGATCGAGTTCTTTAGAATGAGCAATAGCGCCTTCTACGTACTCCAGTGCTTTGGGATTTTTTTTAAGATCGCCAATTTCATTCCCTACACTCCAGCCAATAATTGAAGGATGATTGTAGTGGTCATTAATTAGGCGCTTCAACCATTCTTTCGGTAAAGGATGGTCGGGATCAACAAGTGCATCTTTACCCCATAAACCTACTTCCTCTATGAGTAAAAACCCCACTTCGTCCAAATAGTCCAAGTAAGCTTTTGGCAATGCTGGACCTGACAAACGTGCAAAATTGCCATTTAACATTTTAAGCAAATCTACGTCTTCTTTAATACGAGTCAATGGCAAGGCGTTCCCATCAAATCTGTCTTCTGGAACCATATTAAAGCCATTTACACGAATTCGTTCACCGTTTAAATACAAACCCTGATCTTTCAGACTAATCTCTCGAATTCCAAACCGGTCTTCAAATGCATGATAAGGCAAGTTGTCAATCAGCAATGTTGCCCTGACTTGATAGAGGTTCGGCGCATTAAAATGCCAGAGTGCCACAGCCTCTTTTGGAAGCGAAAATGTATGAATAAAATCAGACACTTTGCTATTGCTGGTAGACACGTCAATTTTGCTGCTAATGTCGCTGTAAACATTTTGTCCGTCACGGAGTATATCGATTTTTACTTTTGCATTGTCAACAAACGTCGCTGGGTGATTAATTTGCGTTTTAACGTGCAAATCTGCTGTGCCGGTAACGAGGTCTGGTGTGGCCGTAACGTGCACGTGCTCAACATTAATCTTTGGCTTGATCGCTAAGTACACTGGAAAGCGAATCCCCCCCCAGTTCCATACAGCACCACGTTTTACCCGATTATTAACTTTTACAACGAGGGTATTTTTGTCTTTTGTATTGATATGCTCACTGATATCAAACTTAAAAGCCATAAACCCAAGATTATTTGCACCCAAGTAGACATCGTTCAACCACACTTCAGAATCGTGATATACCGAATCAAACATGAGCTGTACTTGGTGACTCTCCGGAAAAGCGTCAACATCGAACTGATACCGATACCAAGCCGTCCCCGTGTAATCATGGTATTTATCATAAATGTCCCAAACACCCGGTACAGCGATGTTGTCCCAATGTTTAGTGTCTACAGAAGATTTCCACCATTCTTCACTTCGGCCTTGGTTATAAGGATCAATCTTAAATGCCCACTGCCCAGATAGCGACTGGGTTTTGGTTTGGGTACTCGCGAAGGTCTCAGTTTTATTAGGAGTAGACTGACAGGCGAATAAACTAAGTACGGCGCTACACACGACTAGTAAGGTCATGGTCTTTTTGAACATAAACACTCTCAAGGGTATATTGGTTGTTTTAGTATTAATGTCTTAAGCTCACTAGAAAGACACAATAAAATGTGTCATTTCTACGATTACTTTACATTAGATACAAAACAAAACTTGAACAACCACATTATGAAGCTAGAAAAAACATTTCGTCACACTCGCTCAATATTTCTTGCGATTGGTGCGCTTGCATTATTTAGTTGTACAGCACAAACAAACGATCTAAACCCGCAATCTATTGTGATCGCTGATTTTGAACAAAACGAGATTGACCAAAATATTCAAGCATTTAATGCTGAAATCGCGCTTGTACCTAAGAAAACAGGAGACCAAAGATTAAACATTGCCTTCTCTACTTCACATAGTTCTTCCGGTATTAACATTGTGCCTACAACACCTTGGTCTACATCAGACTTAGGAAATAACGCATTGATGTTCGATGTGGAAAATACAGGTGACTACCCTGTTATGTTAAGCGCTGCGGTAACAGGTGCAAATCAAGCTTACCAACGCCGTACTTACGGAGTAGGCGTGGGAGAAAAATTAACCCTATATTTTGAGTTAAAAGGTTATCAACTGGATATTAACAACGGTCTTTACGACACACCTCCTGCATTTCAAACATCAGCAAAAAAAATGCCCATCCGAGGAAGTAAGTTAACCATCGATTTTGATAAGGTTTATGGAGTTAAAATTTACACTGAAAAACAAATGCGCTCGACTGAAGTCAGCATTGATAACATTCGTATTGCCTCTACGCCTGAGCCTAATCAGAACTACCTGAAAAACATTATGGATGCGTTTGGACAACGAGCAGACATGAGCTTTCCTTTAAAAGTAAACAGCGAAGAGGAACTCAGAGCTTACGCAAAAGAGGAACTAGCCGTGCTTGCGCAAGATACGAGTTTCAGTGGACGCAGTAAATTTGGCGGCTGGAAAAACGGCCCCAAATTAGAGGCGACGGGCTATTTTCGGGTAGAAAAGTTACATGATAAATGGAGCCTCATTGACCCAGAAGGGTATTTGTATTTTTCCAGTGGTATCGCTAATGCTCGGATGTCAAATACCTCAACTTTCACCGGTATAGATTATGCCGATGATAGTGTGCGTATTATCGATCCAGATGATGTGACACCTGAAGATTCTCAAGGTATCAGTGGCGATTACAGAGAAGCGCAAAAAACCAGTTATGTCGCAAATCAAACGAGGCGGGACATGTTTGAGTGGTTACCCGATTACGACCACCCACTAGCCAATCACTATGGGTATCGTCGGAAAGCACACCTTGGTCCAATGCCTCATGGTGAAGTGTTCAGTTTTTACCAAGCAAACTTGGAACGTAGGTACGGCGAAAGCACTCCACAATCCTATCTACAGGACTGGCATGACGTTACGCTGAAACGCATGCAACACTGGGGCTTTACTTCTTTTGGAAATTGGACAGACCCTATGTTTTACAACAACCAACAACTGCCATATTTTGCAAACGGCTGGATTATTGGGGACTTCAAAACCTTGAGTTCAGGTTTTGACATATGGGGAAAAATGCCAGATGTATTTGATCCTGAATTTATGCGACGCGCAAGAATAACCGCTAAAGTCGTTGCTGATGAAGTCAACAATAGCCCTTGGTGTGTAGGCGTATTTATTGACAATGAGATGAGTTGGGGAGGTGCTGCACCTGCGATCCGTCGCTACGGCATTGTCTTTGATGCGCTATCTAAAAGCGCAGAATCTAGTCCAACAAAGGCTGTGTTCACTGAACACTTAAAAGACAAGTATGAAGACATAGCCAATTTGAACGCAAGTTGGCATAAAGACATCGCGTCTTGGCAGATATTAAGTGAAGGGGTCAATTACAAATCTGATGAAACCTATAGCCCAGCGATGCTTGAAGACCTAGCGTGGTTACTAAGTGTTTACGCAGAAGAGTATTTCAAAGTGGTGCGTTCCGCAGTTAAAGAAGTCATGCCCAATCATTTATATTTAGGTAACCGCTTTACGACTTGGGGAACGGCACCTGAGGCAGCAATAGCAGCAAAAAAGTATAGTGACGTTGTTAGCTACAATTATTACGGTGAAGGCATAGACAACATGACTTTTGGTTTTTTAGAGACACTGGATGCACCTGTAATAATTGGTGAATACCATATTGGTGCTGGTGATGTTGGTCACCCAAATCCAGGAAAGATATTAGCGCCCAATCAACAAGCACGTGCGGATATGTTTAAAGTTTATTTAAACTCGGCTATCGATCACCCCCATATTGTTGGTGCCCATTGGTTTCAGTATATTGACTCACCGCTTACTGGACGCGCTCATGATGGCGAAAATTATAATGTCGGCTTTGTAACAATGACAGACATTCCCTTCCCTCATATGGTAAAGGCTGCACAAGAAGTACATGCCAATATGTACCTGAGACGTTACCCCTTAATGGTTAAATAAGGTCACGTCAAAAAGATGAATCAGAGCCTGTTGTTTTGCATCAGTGTTCTGATTTGTTTTTGACTTAGCGCTGCCTCAAAAATAAACAACTCATCCACACTACCTTTGAAATAGTTTTGGGTTTCATGCTCTGCTTCTGGATGAAAACCAATGTTTCTGCCCAAGCTCAAAGGTTTTGATTTTGGGTGGTCAAGCAAAGTATTTATTTTTGCGATGGACTTGTTTTCTGTTTTCTCTAATTCACCGTCTACATACAGTAACACATGCGTTGAAATATCAGCCGTTTCTCCACCATACATGACCACGGCAACGTGGTGCCAACGGTCATCCCTCAAATCGGTGCTCCCAACAACTTGTGCGTTATAAGTGCCAATTCGCAAACGGCCTAACTCACCATTGCTCGTTTCAGGATTAGGCGAAATTTGCCACGAAGCATAGTCTTGTTGAACACCCCAACTTAAAATACCATACGCATTGTTTATGGAAAAATCGCGCGGTACTTTCACCCAAAAACTCACTGTCCTAGGATGGTCATTACCAATTCCCGGAAAGCTCGTTTCTAACCAATTTCCGTTACCATTAAAATCAACTGCTTGACCAAACTTGCCTATCGACAATTTTATACTATCGTCCTTTTGGGAACGATCTACTGCAGGGTATTGCTCACCGTCGAAGCCTTTACCACTTGAGTTAAATTGCTTGTTTTTTGCGATGTCATCAAACGACCAATGCAAAAAATTGGGTTTTTCAGCGGAATGACCAGGTAGAACACGCATGAAGCGCTTGGGTTGACTCGGCATTTCGAGAGTATTACTGTGTTTATCGAACGAAAGTGCTTCGTCCTTTTTAAGTACTTTAAACGAGTTAAGTTCGTTTGCTCTTGCTTTTATTTCTCCATCGAGAACATGCACTTGAGATTCACCATTTTCCGCGACAGCAACACCAAACTCTGTACCTAAATCAATAATTTCGGCACTCGGTGTGTCTATACGAAATCCAATTGCCTCTGGAGGCACTTTTGCGACTATTTTACCGCTGTTGACAATAACTTGTTCGCTAGACCGCAAACGCAATGAAACAGGTGCTTCCAACACTAGAATTACACCGTTGGAGAGTGTCAACTCGCTGTAACCTTTGTTTAAAAAAACATCTCCCTTGCCAATTTTACTCCCCAAACCCAGCGAGTCACTCAAATGTGAAGTAGCGGCTAATTTTGTCACCGTAGCCAAATGGTGCTGAGAATTATTGATACTAAACAGCACAACAATACACAAAAATAAAGCAATACTTGCTACCCGAGTAAACCGACGTTCATAACGCGCTTTGAATCTAACTTTGTCAGGCAATTCAACCTGCAAGGTTTCTCCCAAGCTAGCGCGCTGGTTTGACTTATCTAAACGTGCAATTACCTCTTTAGCAAACAGTATTTTATCATTGAGTGGGTCTAACTCACCGTTTAACATACGTTGATTTGCAATCAAATCGCTCAATTCTTTTAGTACTTTTGGAGATCGTTTGCACTCGTCTAAAAGTGCGTCGTCCACGTTTTCTCCAGCTAAATAACTAGCTAATAAACGTTCTTGTTGTTTGCTGAGTGGCGCAGTACCCATAGTTTTTACTTTTTACTTGTTGAGAAACGCAAAGGTGAACGCTCGTCGCTGCTTTCCATTTTTCTCTCGACGCAGCGTTTTAATTTTTGTCGTATGCGGTACATACGCATAGTCATTGTCGAATGACGATCATCGTATTTTTTACACAATTCAGACAATGAATAACCCAAGGTAAAATGTTCGGTGACTAAAACCTTCAATTTCTCGTCCAACTGTTCAACACATACTTTCAAATTGGTCATCATTGTCGACTCTCTCTCAGCATCGAAATCACCCTCAATTTGCTGATTGACCAAATTTTCTAGTTCATGATTCCCACCAACAGTAATAGCCGAGTTTTTGCGCTGATGGTTGCGCAACAAATTGGTAGCAATACCACGAAGCCAAGCCCCGAAAGAAGCACTTTCTCTGAACATCTCTAATTTGTTGTACGCCAAAATGAATGTTTCCTGTGCCAAGTCTTCCGCCTCATACGGATCATTTAATCTGACCCGCAAAAATGCACGAACAGCTACTTCATGCCTAGTTAAAAGTGCTGAATATGCGATTTTGTCTCCAGACAAACTCGCTTGGACTAAAGCAAGATCACTTATGTCCTTAGCCAAATGTATATTTGTTTTGCGACTCACTCTCAGTTGCCAAAAGCCTGCACAAATGATGGCGTCACAATTGATAAAGCTACGTCTGTTGCAAACAATCGTCCGGTATTTTCGTCACGTTTAACTACGTTTAACTGATTGCTTCTTTGGTTCGCTACCATTAAGTAATCTTCGTTGGGCGAAAAATTAAAATCTCGAGGGTGATTACCGCCACTGCTGACTTTATTGACAATGGACAATCGACCATCAGGCGTGATTTTTAATCCATAGATCATGTTTTCACCTCTCACAGCAACATAAACATAGTTCCCTTGCTTACTAATACGAATAGCGGACGCAGTATTCGTTACTCCTTTTTGTTGCTTAGGCGAAAGATATACTTTATCCAAAAGGCTTAGGTAACCGGTCTCTTTATGCGAAGAAAAAATACTTATGCTGTTACTCAATTCATTTAAGCTGTAAACAATGCCTAAGCTAGGATGAAAATCCAAATGTCTCGGCCCATCACCCGCATCTGCTTTTACCCGCTGAATGGGGCTAAAATCATCTGTACTAGTATCAAATACTAAAATTTCGTCCGTTCCTAAGTCAGTGGCATAAAGGTAACGACTTCCGCGTCCCCAGCCAACGTAATGAGCATGAGGAGATGTTTGACGCTTAGTAATACTCTTTCCGGTATTTTTAAATACTGCTTTATTTTTTAGGCTACCATCACTGATATCGAACAATTGAAAATCACCACTTGAGTAGTTAGCTATGGCTAATTTCGTGCGCGCTTTATTTGTATTTATGTGACAAATACCTCTTCCTTCAAGCCCTAAGGACTGACTCAAATCAAAACTTTGTGTAGATGTATTCCATTGATAGGCATTAAGCAAAGGAGATTTGTCTTGGGTAGTTGCTACAGCAAATAAGCTTCGCGATTCTGGCAACCAACTTAGGTATGATGCATTCATTGCTGAAGCAAGTTTTTTTCTAACTCAAGCACTTGTTCATCTTTATTGAAAGATACAAGGTGTATTCCGCTATCTTCAGTCGTACCAAAACCACCAATTAAGAAATAGTCCTTGTTCGCCTCTGGTTTGGCGATGACTGTTGAGTCAAACGACTCCTTGTGTTGACAGGCCGACAGCACAATCACCGCAATCCAAATGATAAACGAAATGGCACTTTGTTTTATTTTATGATGGGTTAAGCTAGGTAAAAGAGAACGCACAGTAAGCTCCAATGTTAGGTAATGTGTATTTCAAACAATGCAGCTGGGACTGTATCAGAAGGATGTTCGAATTCAATTGTTAATTTATTGCAACTAACTTTCGAATCTAACTTAACTTTATTTACCGTTTGATAATTATTTTCCACTCTTGCTAACAGCAAGCCCGAGTCTGTTGTAATACTATAATTACTCACGCAAAAGGGCATTCTGTTCTCGGGGTGTTGCATCAATACCGTTTCAAGCGCGTGATCGTAGTCAGTATCAAAATATAGAATTATCTCTTCAATACTGACCATTTCATCCCACCAAATAGTCAACTTAGGCGAGCGATCCTCATATTCAGCGACCCAGACATTGCTTTTTAACCATGGTCGCAAATAACCATTCCCTAAGTTGCTTACGCCAAAGCCATCGAGCGAGGGAGAAAACCTTAATGCCAAATTTTCTCCTTTGGGTCTTCTTTCTGGTGTCCAAAACTCAAAGTTTTCTATACCACTACCCGCAGGTGCGTCTTGTTTTCCATTATTAGACACCGCTTTGTGTACTTTATTAAATACGCTCATCGTACCGCTTATACGTTGAGAAGAAATAGCAAGTTGAACATCATCATTAGCTAAAAAACAAAAGAATGCGTATTGTTCTGCCACTTCAATATCACTGAAGTCAAACATTAAACCATGTCTGCCTTTGCTGACTGGAAGCGAAATCGATTTGTGAATATTGTCTGGCGTATAATTCTCTTGTTTAGTACTTGTACGCAACTGACAACAAACTTCTGTATCACAATTTGCTATCACATCAATACTGACTCTTGGCGCTCTGCCTTTAGATAACGGGACTAATTGTGCTACCGATTGCGACAGCAACAAATATTTGCCATTTCCTTTGAATTGAGCAAGTACCCACTCACTGCTGGCACTAAGAGTGCCGCAATTGAGCTTGTTCTCTTTTATGTTCAGAGGAATACCGGGAATACCGTGACCGGTTAGATTTAGTCTTTGTTGCAACTTAGCGATGTGCTCTTCAGCTAGTAAATCTCTGGGGATTACTGTTAGATCTTTACACATAGCGGCAGCTTCACCTACCGCTTGTCCTCCATGCGCACAAGTAATCATCACCCGTGTTGATCCGTATGCCATGTGTGTCGCACTAATGTTTCTGCCTGCAAACAGTAAATTGTCAATATCTTTGCTGACAAAACAACGAAATGGGATTTGATATACACCTTTTGAATGAAACTGAGAACAAGCAGGCTTATCGCTATATATACCTTCAGAAGGATGAATATCAATCGCCCATCCACCAAAAGATATCGCATCTTTAAACTTCGTTTGTTCAACAATGTCTTGTTGAGTCAACATGTATTCACCGTTAAAGCGCCTACTCTCTCGCTTACCCGGCACGGTTCCTATCCATTCCAAAGTAAGGTTTTCAACATCTTCAAACTTACCACTGTTTTTTATATAGTCCCAAATGCCGTAAACAATTTTCCATAGCTCCCATTTTATCTCTTCGGTTTCGTAGATGGTGTCACGAATCCCTCCATACTCGACCCACCAGAACTTAACACCAGAATCATGGCCATGAATATTCTTAGATCGCGGAATAGCGCCGATTTCTTCATGTGTATATGCGAAGCTAGGTGCCTTATATGCAACAGGGTGATCAACTTTTTTGCTGTAAAAAAACAAAGTATGCCCGAGCAGTTGATTATTAGCTTCTTCACTCGCCAATTGCTCGTTGAACTCGGATTTTGCCTCGGCACCAATTCGAAAACTTGCGCCAGCATTGAACCCAATAATCCCATCACCTGTAGCGTCACAAAATAGAGGGGCTGATATTTGATAGTGCGTCGAATTTTGACTACAAAACGCGTCTATACTCTCAATTTTAGTGTCGCTGCTTTTATTTACTTGATAAGCAGCTGTGTTTAATAAAAGAGTAATATTTTTTTCTGCTATTACTTTGTCAAGTAGCACTGCATCAAAATATATTGGGTTGCCATCTTTGTTGGTGTAAAGGTTTTCGAGCATGATTTCATCAATAATTCCCCCTTCTCGCGACCACCGGTTGTTGTTGCCCATGTGGGATGTAGCACCCAAAGCCCAGATCCGTACCTCGCTAGAGGCATTGCCGCCCAATACCGGTCTATCTTGTAACAAAACAACTTTACTACCCGCTCTCGCGGCTGCTATTGCAGCGCATACGCCCGCTAATCCTCCACCCGCGACAACAAAGTCAGTGTTTATCTGACAAGTTTTATTCGTGCGAGATTGTTTACTAAAGGTTTCTTTAATCATATTGTTTTGTACTTTTTTATCCGGTTTCTTTTTTGTTCTGGAGTGAGGCTTTGAGCAAAAAACACTTCGGGCTCATGAACGACATCTGTCTCCTTCATATCTTTATTGCCGCCTTCAAGCGTCAAATTACAATCAAAACGTCCCAAAAAACTGTGTTTAGTTGTGGGATCTTTCTTGTCAGAAAAGTGACATAAGCCCCACTCTATTCCCTTTGCATAGCCACTATTTGTATATGCCTCTGGTACATATGGGCCAGCAGCTACCGGCATTAGCGATGTGACTGAAGCTAATGAAAAATTCACGCCATCCGGCGAATACTGAATAGTATTGCTTTCATTACCATTGCGAATGGCAAAAGCGGCTATGCCCTCTTGAAAAGGAAAGTACGTGGTTTCGTGACCTGAATTCAATACTGGGTTAAGGGGGTGCTTATCAAAAGGCCCGAACGGGTTATCAGCAATCGCCAAGCCATTCCCTACTAAGTAGTCTGGTCGATCACCGAATGCCGCTTTGTAGTATAAGTAGATTTTACCTTTGTACACCAAAGGGTACGGGTCATGAATGGAAAATTGATCCCAACTTCCTGATTGGCCATTTTCTACGATAACCTTATTACAAGGACGCCATGGACCATCGGGCGAGTCAGAAACTGACATCGTAACGGGACAATGATCACCAACAAGGCCGCTGGCTTCCATAAAAGCTTGGTAATAAAGGTAGTATTTGCCCTCCCAAAGCAAAATATCAGGCGTGGATACAGAACGCCATCCCAAATTTGGTTTTGCAGGTCGAGGAACCGCTACGCCCTGCTCTTGCCAGTTAAACCCGTCGCTGCTTGTCGCATACCATATTTCTGCTAAATCCCAGTCTGTGGAGGGCACCGTATCGCTGCATAACTTGGCACCACGCGGTGGACTGACTGTGTCGCGTTTTGTGTACCAAACATAATACTTGTTATCGACTTTTACTATTTTAGAAGGATCCCGCCGAGAAACGGTGCCATCATGATGATTGTAGTCGAAGCCAGATAATTCAGTATATTTAAAACTCGAAAACAAAGGGTTATCTTCGGGGCGTGGTGTTAAATAATTACTGTAAAGCCGTTCCATTGCCTTACTCAAGTCCCTGTCCGGCTTGGTTTGCGGGATATCCCAAGGAAAACTGGATCTAGTTTTATTCGTCATAATCAATCTCTTTGCGAGTACTAAACTTAATTAATAGGAAAAGGCCTAAGGACGAAATCAATCCTGCCATAATCAATACAGCTACGGCGCCATGGTCAGCAAGGAAGGACAAACACAACATAATTAGTCCTGTTGCTAAAATCCCAAACGCGATAACACGAATGCCTTTGTTATTATCAGAGTTCTCCTTTAAATGAGATGATGAAAATGTCGTATTGGCATTTAAAGCGCTTTTTTCTGTTGCATATACCTTTGCCTCCGTCCCTCGGGACCTTAAGATTAACTCAAATATCGCTAACAACAATAGGGGTAAGCCGACACCTAGCATCATTTCAGGAGCGCGTTCAAGAGAAACATTTAGCAAACTCGGCGCCGCAAATTTGAAGAAACCATTCACTAACAAACTAATGAAAGTTGTAGCAAGTATTGTTTTACCCGTTTGAAAACGCGAAAACAGCAACCAGATAGGTGGTAAGAATAAAGCACCACCTGTCAACGCAGCTAAGGTCATCACCAGTTCAACCACGCCTCCCATTTTTGGCACGAGTAAAGCAACGGTAATTGTGATAATTCCTAGACCGCAAGTAGCAATCCTGCCAACGCTAACAAGTGTCTTTTGGCTGGCTGATGGTCGGAAGTGTTTAAACACATCATTTGTAATCACTCCTGCTGCAATGTTTAAAGACGTATTTATAGAACTAGAGGTTGCAAATATCATTGCACCTAGCATCAAGCCAAGCATTCCGACAGGAAGGACTTCTTTGCTCATTAATAAATACGCCCCTTCATTTTCCAAACCACTTAGTTCAGGGTGGAGTGCACGATATATCATCGGCGCAATCATCCATATTACCGGACTTATCAGATACAAAGCGCCAAACAATAAGCCCACTTTTTTCGCGTCTGACGGCGTAGGCACACTGGTAAAACGTTGAATATAAGCCCAATTTCCGGCAATAAAGAATAAGTTGTACAATCCAAAAGCAACAATAAAGCCCCAGGTATACTCACTATTTGTCAAGGCGAAAAACCCTTCTGGTGTCGCATTGATGAATGTCGTGATTCCGCCAATTTTTTCTAAAGAGAGCGGCACTACGATAAGCACTGCCGCAGCTAGCACCACAAATTGCAGTATATCTGTTACTACCACAGCCCAAAGCCCACCCACCGCTGTATACAACAAAATAAGCAAGCCAAGACATACAATTATGTAGTGAATCGGTAAACCTGTTGAAACTTCGCCAATTTTTGCAACAGGGTACAAAAACGCACCGGTAGAAAAACTGGAAATTGCCAGAAAAATATAGGTATATACTTTTTGGACACGCAAACCCAAACGGCGTTTGATAAACTCTGCCGCCGTCAACACTCTAGTTTGCTGCCATCTAGGGGCGATATATAGTCCGATAATGATCCCCGCTAAACACATCGTCCATTGAATGGTAACGGCGACCCAACCATGCTCATAGGCAATTGACCCCCAAACTACAAAGGTTCCTGCTGAAAAAAAGCTCATGAACAAAGACAAACCGCTCATCCACCAAGGCAGCGTTCCCCCAGCAGAAAAAAAGCTTTTCATGTTTTTCCCACTACTCGAAAAGCTTAAGCCACAACACACGACCAGCAGCGTAAAAAGAAGTATTACTCCTAAATCAATAGGGTTCATTTGCACGATCCTTCTCTTTTTCTACGGCTTTTTTGTATAATAACGAACCCAATCTATTGCCATACTTGTACCATCAATATTGTCGGTTACTGGCCCGGCAATTGCCGCCTTTAAAATCGCTAAACTGAAGAGCATTGTTGTCTCACTAAAACAAACTTCATTACGCATTTCATGAAACAGTTCACCATTTAGGTAAAACCTAAAATAGTCTTTGTCCCATTCCAATCCGTAGATTTGAAATTCGCTCGAGTAGTCGGCAATATCCGCAGCATCATAACGCTCAATCAGTACCCATTCTTCACCATTGTGATATTCAAGCTGATAATCACTGAGCAAGTTACGATAAGCCCCTTTCGCCGCCCCATACTCTTGCAGCCAACCGTTAACAAACTGAACGGCACCAAGCTCCACGGGCTTTTTCCAGGTCAACTCTAATAACTTATCACCTGACTTTGCGGACACCCACCGAGTATCTGGTTTTCCATCGATGGCATAACTCTCTTTTGAAGGAAGTTGGTTGAAAATACCATTGGTTCTTAACGTAACCCCCTCTGCCAGAGCAAGGTTAGTGTATTGCTCAATAGCCTCGTTGTCGAAGGCATTAGGATAGACATTATTTACTGCTGGAGCGTAGACACGAAACTCATTCATATGTATCGATGAAGGCGTTTGCGAACGCAATCTGATCCTATTTGTAGTAATAGGCACCTCCAAAACGATAGTGTGATCAGCCTTACCCGCCAAGGTATGATGAAGCTGGTCTTGTGAATGAGATACCCTGCCGTTCGGCAGAGTAAACTTATCCGTCCAATTGTGAATATTTGTATTTATAATATTAGGGTAATGGCCTTCGTTTACATCTATTTCGCAGGCCTTCATACCCGCCGGCACACCCTTTTTCGGCCAAAACCAAAATGAATTGTTGGTGCCATATGCAGCTGCAATTTTATATCGCGCCTCAAAGTAACCGTAGTGAAATTGGCGTTTTGACCATACGTTACCTGTCGTCCAGTCTTGCCCCCCACGAGATTCTTTCTTCGCGACTAAGTGCAATATTCCATCCTTTACCACCGCATTTTCTCGCCACCTGCTACTCAACACCCATGGGTTCTCCGTCGGCCCATTTTGTGAAATCCAGTTTTCATCTAGTTGCTCATCGGGATAATTGAATTCATCACTCCAGGTAAGTTGCCAGTCAGAATATTGTATTCTTCTTTTTTGTTCCGTTTCCGATGCTGAGCTTAGCTGACTTAAAATGAGTATCGAAAAAATGAGAAAGGATTTGCGAATCATTAAATAACCTTTTGTATAACCACACATTGCTACTCTTACCGCATATATGTAATCCTGCCTATGAATCGACACATTTATTTTTTGCTAGGGTCCGTTGACCTTTGATAGGCTAAGACAAAAAAGGCAGAAAATTCTGCCTTTTGTTTTGAGGCTGTTTATTCAAAGGTAAATAAACTTAATTGAGCCTAGAATCGGTATGTTGCTTTCGCATATGTAAAGCGACCTTGCCCACTATGCACGGTATTTACATAGCCAAAAAAGTCATGATGACTAAACGGGGGTTCTTCGTTGAACAAATTTGTTACACCGAATGACAATGTAGTATTCTCAATGCCGTTATAGTTAGCCACTAAATCAACTGTTGTCATTGCATCCACAGTTCTGTGTCCAACATCAGCATCTTCATCGCCGTCAAATTCACCGATGTAGTTTATTGCCAAGGTAGCACTTAAATCCTCTTTAGACCAATCTAGCGAGGTAGTATGACGTACTTCAGGCTGTTCAAATTCACCTTCTTGAAGATTTAGGCGTTGCCCACCATTTCCATCAGGTCTAAACTCCTCATACTTAAGGACGTAATTCATAACAAAACCTAGTTTGAAATCACCCAAGTCGGTAGCCAAGCGGTACGCAATGTCGAAATCTAAACCAGAGGTCTCTAAGTCACCAATGTTTTGGAATGAGTCAAAGATTTGTACAACTTCGCCTGGGTCGTTTGCTATACCCGTTGGTAAGCGTTGAACTACTGAAGGGTCGTTACCAAAAGTAGAGAATACAAATTGCGTGTCGGAATCGATAATATTTTCGATATCGTAACTATAATAGTCGAGCGAGAAATCAATATTTTCATTGATTTCATAAATGACACCAAGGTTATAACTAGAAGACTCTTCAGGGCCTAAATCTGGGTTACCCTCAAAAATAGCTGTGTACTCGATTGGATCACAAGATAAACCCACTGCGTCACACCTAATAGTGTCAATAAGGTTGGGTGATTCGTCTGTTCTACCTAAGCCAAGTTGGTGCAATGACGGCGCTCTGAAGGCCGTCCCGTATGAACCCCTCAACGATAAATTATCCAGTGGTGAATATAGGAAGGATATTTTCGGGTCGGTGGTCGAGCCAAAGTCACTGTAGTCTTCATATCTCACAGCCAACTGCACTTCTAAAGTATCCAATACAGGTACAGCAAGCTCTGCACTCAAGGATTGGCTATCTCTACTACCATTTGCTTGTGTGGCTTCTGTACCAAACACATCACCTCGTAAGAATTGGTCGTCTGGGTTATCAGCGATAGCCTCTTCTCGATATTCAGCTTTTAGCGCTAACATTAAATCGCCGGCTGACATTTCTGCGATTGCGCCAGATAAGGTGAAGTCCAAGGTTTTATTGGTAGATTTACCCACTCGGGTCGTTACTGTCTCAATAAAATCTAAGGCTTCCTGCGTGTTAGTAGAAGGTTCGAACGGATTCCATAAGCCTGAGTCGATGGCCTCTTGGGCGCGTCTCGAATTTGGGAAACCGTCTACACCACGTTCGACAGACTCACTTTTTATATAGCTATATGCGGCGTCCCAATTCCAGCTAGAAATCTCACCACTTAAGCCCATAACAGCACGGTAGTAGTCTGTATCAACACGCTTTTCGCGGTTGCCAATTTCTACTGTTCTACGGCGCATGGTTAAGTCTTGCATAAAAAATGGGTGGTCGGGCATATCGGCAAATGGATGATTGGGGTTGTCACCATCCATAAATAACTCATTAAAACTAGGGCTACCCGCACCGCGAACAATTGACTTGGAGTTCTGGCCGTTAAAGTCTACATATGCGCGTAAACTATCAGATATCTCGTAGCGTCCTAAGTAGTTAAAACTGAAACGTTCGGCATCTGGAATCATGGTCATGTGTGGCGCGTAATCATAGCGACATAGATTTTGCGCTCTATCTATATCTTCAGGTGCACATCGATCGTTACCAAATTCGTCAATGATGCGATTGGTTGGGTCTGAACGAAGTGCAATAGTACCTGGAATACCTGAGGAACTTCTAAAATCACTAGCATCTTCATCATTTGGGTGGAGCGATTTTTGATTTGCTGTGCGAGAGTAGCTTCTATCCGAATACAGTACTTCTTCACGATCAAAATAATCTAGGATAAATGTATGCTTAAATTTTTCAGTATTGTTACCAAATATCAAGGAGAAGTTTTGCTCATTTCCACCACCGTCGGCAGTTGTGCCTACTCGCGCTGAGACTTCAGCGCCTTCAAAGTCATCTTTGAGTACAATATTGATAACACCGGCAATAGCGTCTGACCCATAGGTTGCTGATGCTCCATCTTTTAATATATCGACGCGTTTTATTGCCGAAATAGGGATGTTGTTAATATCCACAAAGGCAGTATCAATACCTTTGGCAAAAGGTGATACTGAAACTCGACGACCATTAATAAGGATTAATGTCGAGTCTGCACCCAAACCACGAAGCGATACACTTGAACCACCATTGGCAGTATCGTCACTGCTATTGCCTTGAGTAGAAAATGTGCCTTGACCAGATATTGGCAGCTTCGCAAAAAGCCCTATAAGGTCTGTAACACCCGTGTTTTCAATTTGTGCTGCGTCAATGGAAGTTAACGGCGATGGTCCTTCCATATCTAGACGCTTGATCAGAGAGCCAGTTACAGCAATGCGCTCTACGCTGTCATCATCACTACTTTCTTGAGCCATCAAACTACTGTGGCTTAAGGCGAGACTTACTGCACTAGCAGCAAGCGCTAACTTTAGTTTTATATGTTTCATGTCTATCCCTACCAGTTTTTATTGTTTTGTAAGTGTTTGATATTAAGTGGGAATCAAACAGAGTTTTTGAGACCCATTCAATGTATAGCACAGCTATTACAATGAATATACGGCCTAGTTACGTTTTGTAACGAAGTCGAGTATTTGGTTTACAAATTGTTAAACTATTGAATTTATATTAATTATTGACTCAAGTGTTGTATAACGGCGATGGATTTGGCGGTTTCGTTAAGATAAGCCGATATAAAAACGCGATAAGCTGTTGAGATTAATTGGTTGCTGATTATGGCTGTTTCGGTTTAGGCGCTATCAGCTATTTATATTACAAGCCGCCCATGACGGGCGGCGCAGATTAATTATTTTATCAATAAGTTACGCAGTTTCTAGGACACTTCCAAGGCTTTAAATATACAGTCGAACTCACACTGTCGGTGTAACCATCATTATCTGTTACTTCAAGTTGAATATTAATTGTACCGCCATCGTACTCAGTTACAACACGTTGAAGTGACGCACTGCTACCAGCATAAACTCCATCGATATGCCACTTATATGACACTATGCTCCCATCTCTATCACTAGAACCACTACTACTAATAACAACTGGATTATGCCCAACTGGAGAGCTGGGGTTTTGTGTCACACTAATGCTTGCTTGTGGAGTGTAATCGCATCTATTCTCTCTGATTAGTTCTTTGCCTAAAAAATCAAGTTTTGCACTGCAAGAAACTAGACTATTGATAGTTGTGGGTATTGAACAAGCTCCTGGGCCTGCTCCTTGGGCGAAGTTAAAAACAACCAACTTTTGTAGGGTAACAGTTTCTCTATCATGCCTTTCATACTCACGACTTAAAAAAACTGTCCGTGGTTCTCTGGTTACAATATTCCCATTTTCTGTAGGTTCGCAGTATTGGTCATACCCAATCGCTTCGCACTGCGCTAAACCTCCATAAATGTTTTTTTCTTCAACAATTACATCTCTACAGTTTACCGGCTCATCTCCCGAGTAAGCATATAGAGAACAACAAATTAAGAAAATTATGTGTATAGATTTTTTAAAATACGACATCCGATATCCTTTAAAGTTATGTTTTTTTTAAGTAATTGAAACTAAAATGAAATATTACCTAGATTAAGTAATACATGCCGACTACTCCTTAAAATCGACATAACTTTTATAGCACTTTGATTTTAAATAATCAATGTACTACAAAGTAGTAAAAAGGAGGCAATAGCCGATAATCCTGATGATCAATTCTTACGAGGCGATGTATTTGGAATCGAAGCCAAACTAGCCCATTAGACTGGTCACAAGGTGATGTAAGTGCCACTTTGGCTGTTAACTACATCGGTGAATTTTCTGGTGATGCTGATTCTGATTTTGGTGACAAAACAGTAGATGCGATGACCACAGTAGATCTAGTAGCGAGCTACAAAGGCTTAGACAACACCACCTTGTCAGTCGGTTTCACAAACTTGTTTAACGAGGAACCGCCATTCAGTCATCATGACTTTTTTGGTTATGTAAATACGGTACACAGTGGTCAAGGGCGCTTTAGTTATGTAAAAGCCTCTTATAAGTTTTAAACATATCCCTTTTTTAAGGTAGAAAAGCGAGTAAAACTGAAAAGGCGGAATTTCCGCCTTTTTTCCAAAGAAGTTTGTGCAACGTAACTTCCCGTACAATTAAGATTCTTTAGCCACGCTACAACCCCAACCTTCATACCTCACTGAGTATGTTTGCGCAAGTAAAGCCATTAATACGCTTGATTTCGCCACACTGTGAAATTCAGTACAGTCGAAGCTCGTGCATTCAAGCACAAAAGCTTGTGGCGCTTCTGGATGCGCATTTATACTGACGCCCGAAAAACCCATATGAAGTAAATCATCGGCTAGTGGTACCAGTGCTTCTTTGGTCTCTGCTAGGAAAGAATGATCAATTATTCTAACCAACTCTTCATCATCGCCACGTGATTGTAAGGTAGCCAGCAGTGTTTTATCTCTAGCGATGCGTTTTGTAATCAGTTTCACTTATGTTCTCCGAGAGTAGCGGGTGTGTATCTTGGTTTATTTTACATCATTCCTGCGATGCATGATTTATAAAAAAACGTTCGCTAAACACAGTTGTATCCTGATGCAATAGGCTTTATGCTTCGCCAGTTTTCACAAGATCAGATTAATTGCTAAAGGTAGTAAGAAAATGAAAGTAGGATTTGTTGGTTGGCGTGGTATGGTTGGCTCAGTACTAATGGGTCGCATGCTTGAAGAAAACGACTTTGTCGGTATATCTCCCGTTTTCTTTTCTACCTCAAATGTGGGCGGTCAAGCACCTAATGTAGGTGTCGATACACCCGCCTTGCAAGATGCCTATGATTTAGAAGCGCTATCTAATTTGGACGCTATTATTTCGTGTCAAGGTGGCAGCTATACCAACAAAGTATTTGCTGACTTACGCGACAAAGGTTGGGACGGATACTGGATAGATGCAGCATCCAGCCTGCGCATGGATGATGACGCAATCATCGTGTTAGATCCTGTCAACGATCAAGTCGTAAAAGATGGCATTGCGAAAGGGGTTAAAAACTACATTGGTGGAAACTGCACTGTCAGTCTGATGCTAATGGCCATTGGCGGTTTGTTTAAAGCTGATTTAGTCGAATGGGTGTCTTCCATGACCTATCAGGCTGCAAGTGGTGCCGGCGCAAGCAACATGCGCGAGCTTATTCAGCAAATGGGTGAGATCAATCAAGCTGTCGCCGTAGACTTAGCCAATCCAGCCTCTGCCATCTTGGATATTGATCGAAAAGTCGCAGACGCTATGCGAAATGACCTGAGCATTGATAACTTCGGCGCGCCACTTGCCGGTAGCTTACTTCCGTATATCGATACGCAGTTAGAAAATGGACAAAGCCGAGAAGAATGGAAAGCCGAGGCTGAAACCAATAAAATTTTAGCAAACGATAAGGCTATTCCGATTGATGGTATTTGTGTGCGCGTGGGTGCAATGAGATGTCATAGTCAAGCACTAACGATAAAGCTCAAAAAGGACGTCCCATTGGATGAGATTGAACGTATTATCGCAGAAGCAAACGATTGGGTAAAAGTCATTCCAAATGACCGTGACGCATCACTTGAAGAACTCACTCCTACCAAAGTAACCGGTACGCTATCTATTCCAGTTGGTCGATTGCGCAAGCTGTCCATGGGGCCAGAATACCTAACGGCCTTTACCGTTGGTGATCAGCTATTATGGGGCGCAGCAGAGCCGCTGAGACGTATGCTAAATATTTTACGTGCTGCGTAGAACGTTCATTCATACCAGAATTGAAAAACGTGCTTATGCATCCCAACGGGGGTGCTTAAGCGCAACGAGTTTAAATTTACGCGCCATAGGCTGAATAACGCGTTCTGGTCCAACTATTTCACCCAGTGATCCCTGTTCCCAACTGACTTCTAAACTAATCGATCCTTTGCGTAACTTGCCACTCCACGTTTTGAAGGATTCATCAAACATTCGATAGTCAGATGATAGTTCCCAACCTTCCTCTACGTGACTAGACATTATCTCACTTAGTTGCCCTGACTCTATATATTGAATGATGTTTAGCTTCCCCGAGCTAAATTTATATGCGATATATTTCCGTTTTAGTACTGTCAAAATACCCATTAATAGATAGTCCTTTTAAAGTGGGGTCTGTTGTTTACCTGCTGTTCAACTTACTTTGTATCGATCCAAAAACAATAAACTTTATGGCTATATTCCCTTTAAGTGTTACTAGGGTCTGTTGACCCTAAACTTAATACGATACTCACATGGTGTGACACCTATAAAATACTTAAACTCGCGACTAAAATGTGCCTGATCAGAAAATCCTAAATCCAGAGCCATTGCCGTCATCGAGCCATTCGACTTTTCAATATCCGCTAAGGCATTGTGCATTCTCTGTTTGCGAATAAACCACTTGGGTTGAACACCTACGTAGTCATCAAATAAACGCTGAATTGTTCGCACGCCGATACCCGAATACTCTGACAATACCGAAACTGAGTTAATATGTTTTTCACTTTTTACGATTTCGAGTAATGTTTGCGCACGCTGTATATCGGTGTTTGAGCGCTCAGGAAAAAAATAGCAAAACCACTCTTTAAACAGTGTTGTTTGTTTCTCATGATGACCATTTACAGCACTTATTTGCTGATTTATCTCGTCAATACCCGCAAACACTTCCCAACGTCTTAGAGCTTGAACATCGTAGGTTTTGTCAACTAAATCCTTAGCACGTAAACCGAGCAAACTGGGTATTAGCCCCACGTTAAATTTAACACCAAAAATATGACCACGCCCTTGCATGGTGTAGCTGTATTGATTGAGAACAGGCGCCACCAAGCTCACATTGCCACTATCAAATACTAAGTGAAAATAAGGATCAGGTAGGTTGGTCTGAGTAAATATTTGCGCTTTAGGTAAGCACCACTCCACACACCAAAAAATATCCACCCATGTTTTGCTTTTTTCACATGGATAATAGCGAGCCAAAGAATAAGGATCGCTACTGATTTGTTGTTTTACCACGCCTGCAGGAGATGTTGTTATTTTCTTCATAGTAAGCAATAAAAACCATGACGCATTTTTTCAATAAATCCGAGCACCACTAAGATAAACTCATCCACACGTTCGGGCTTTTTTATTCGTGACTAAACGCTTTGAAGCGGTTTGCGCTCCATTTATGCTAGATAGAGCAAACTTACCCATTCTACATAAAATAAGCGGTGGAACAGTAACAATTGTATCGAATAAAATCAGCCCCCCTAAATTTAAGGATATCACTATGGTAATTTCAGGCGAATTTTCTATTACTCAATGGCAAGAAGAATGCGATACAGAGTTCAGTGACGGTGGAAAGATTTCTACCGCCAAGGTAACACAGCAATACACTGGCACTATTATTGGCGAGAGCAGCATAACTTACAAGATGCACTATGACGCCAGTGGTGATGCGCAGTTTGTAGGTTTAGAGCATATTGAGGCAGCAGCGCTTAAGATAGAGGGTGAAGAATTTTTATGCGACCTTGTGTTCAAACATGATGGTCAATTCACCAAGGGCGTCGCCCAAAGTCAGCTTACCATTTTGCGCTGTTCAGCCTATAAAAAACTAGAAGGAAAAACAGGGGAATTTACGGCGCAGGCTGGTGGGCGTGCAGTGTATAGTATTAAGTTTTAAGCCCAACATTGCCATGCTCGACTAGGTATTCAATCAATGCTTTCACTTGGGGCTTAATAGTGGATTGACTATTTGTCAATGCATAAAGCTCAATGGTTTCTTGATAAACATGAGATAGCTTTTTTGAATTTGGCAGTCGCATTGACTGAACCGACTCACATTTATGGCATACCGACTCTGGTAAGATTGCTATTAGCTCTGAATGACTTATCGTTTTTAGAATGTTTGTTAAGGAATTGGTTTCCATTCTTACCTTTAAAGGAAGATTGTAATACTCTGCCACCTTGTTGAGCTTACTTTTTAAAATGTATTGGGAAGGCAATGTTATAAAATCATAAGCCAATAATTTCTCCCAACTTAGGTTATTTTCGCGAACAAGCTCATGCGAGCTATTCATTATTATCCTGAGGTTTTCCTTGTAGAAACGAACGGTATCCAATCTGTCAGTTGTCGGATGGTGCGCAGAAAAACCAATGTCTACTTCGCCATTGAGCAGTGCACAATGAATATTGATACCGGCTTCAATGACCAATTTAATTTGCGTTCTAGGATAGCACTGGATTATGTAGTTCAATGAGTCTTGTATAAAGCTCTGGGCTATTATTGGAGGAGAAAAAATTGTTATTGTCTCATTTATATCCGCAGTGTTTGCCCTCATATCTCCAATTATATTTTGAGAATGCGCTAGCAGTTTACATGCGTGTTGATATAGCTTCATCCCATCAGCTGTCGCTTTTAAATTCCTTCCCTGTTTCTCAAACAAGCTTGTCTTTAAGTAACTTTCGAGTTTCTTTATTGACGTAGTTATTGCGGGCTGACTGATATGCAAGCGCTCACTGGCTTTGTGTACACCGCCTTGCTCTACAACAGTTTTAAAATACTTTAGCTGCCTCAAATCCATAAATAATTTTTATTATTTTGATAGTTAAACAATATTTTATCTATCTAATAGCATACATTATTGTTAAGTCAAATCTAGTATCTAAGAGCATGGGTTTGATCAACTATATTAATCAAGTTAGCGCAGTGCCTTTAATGTTGTGTTCCACTGTCTGCCAAGCAATTTTTGTTATCACTGTAAAGCAGTTGCTTGCTCAAGGGCTCCTGCCTGCAACAATTCTAATGGTGCGAAGTTTGGTCTGTATCCTTATTTTTGCCCCTTGGATGATTCGTCAAAAATATCTCCCCCCCGTTTCCAATTTGAAAATTCATATAGTAAGAAGCACGGCATTCCTAGTCGGTGGAATAGCTCTGCTTACTTCACTTAACAACATACCAATGACGACTGTGATCGCAATCACCTATACCTCTCCAGTATTTGTCTGTATCGGAGCGGTGGTTATGTTTAAAGAAAAGATATCCGTTCACGGTATCATTGCACTAATGATAAGTATAATTGGCGTGAATATGCTCTTTACTGGAGAGATGCTGATTAACACTGTGGGGCTGATATCAGCGATAACGGCCACACTCATGCTAACTGTTGCTCAAATAAGCTTGAAATGCTTATCTCAAAAAGAAACTAAAACACAAATATTTGTAACGCAGCTTTGCTTCACTCTGCCTTTTTTTCTGACAATTTTCGTTTTGTTTGGTGAACCCCCTACCATAACTCATATCCCCTTATTGTTACTGATGTCTTTCAGCTTTACTTTAGGGCAAATTTTTCTAATTATGGCGTTGAGTCGAGGCGATCTAAACAGATTGATGCCCCTGGATTCGATCAGGTTAATTCTGGTCGCTTTAGGTGGTGTATATCTATTTGGTGATGATATTAATGCCCAATTAATATGTGGAAGTATATTGGTTGTAGCCGCTTCAATCATTACTTTACAAGGCAAACACAAATCAGTGTCAAATAACAAACCTTCATCTTAAATTAGAAACAACTAAGGGAAAATTTTTATGCCCCATTTCATTTTACATTGTTCAACAGATATTCTTGAGATTCATTCAATAGACACGATAAATCAAGCAGTTTCTATGATGGCAGGAGATAGTGGGCTTTTTGAAATTGCAGATATTAAAGTGCGCGTCGATTCTTACGACAAATACCTAGTGGGACATGAAAAAGTACCTTTCATCCATGTGTTTTCTCATATAATGCAAGGTCGCACTGTATCTCAACGTCAGAACCTTTCACAGACAATAGTGCGTGGGTTAGCGACGATGTTCCCAAAAGTAAGCAATATTGCTATGAATATATACGAATTTGAAAAGAGCACATATTGCAACACTAAAATGTTGGAGCATGAGGTATTTTGATGTACATACCCCAGCAACTGCTTACCTGACTAAATCACTACCCAATACTAATTTTCTGATCTCTGTTTGATAGAAATATCGAATAGGTATCTCATCGTGAAACAGGTTTTCTAACACAATGACATTTATTTTTTTCTCAGGAATATAGAATTTTATTGAGGCAAAGCCAAAACCTGAACCACCGTGACCTAGGAAAGAAATGGGCGCATTTATGATATTGATACCATAACCGTAAGCAATTTCATCTTCACTCAGTGGCGTGAATGTGTCTGGCACATTCGACGTAGTCATTATTTCGTAGGAATGGCGGCTAAGTAACTCACCATTGTGAAGCTTAGTATCCCAGATGTGCAAATCTTGCACATTGGATATAATACCGCCCGTGGGTATAAAGTCTTCCCACGTTGCCGGCGTAAACCCCAGTTTGTTAAAGTTTACGAGCTGATATTTATCTTGCGCCCATTGATACCCATTGACTAGTGCCTGCTCATTCTCATCATAGTCGTAGCAAAAAGTATTGTGCATTCCTATCTCTTTGAAGAATGCGTTAGCAACTTCGCTGTATTTTTTGCCCGACACCTGCTCAATGATCCTGCCGAGCAAAGCATATGCAGGGTTACTGTAATGAAAGCCAGTTCCGGGTTGGAAAAGCAAAGGTTTGTCGAGAGCAACGATACCAGCAGACATATTTACTAATTGATGCACCGTGACCAGCTTAGCCCAATCAACTTGCAAAGTAGGCAAATACTCACTTACAGGGCGCGCTAAATCGATACTACCTTTTTCGACCTCTTTTAAAATTAACACTCCCGTAATTTGTTTGCTATTAGATTGAATTCTAAAATTGTCGTGTAGCTTTAGCCGCTCTTGCTTATCGAAGTCTGCATAGCCCTGCGCCTTTGCATAGATGTTTTTGCCATCTTTCTCAATTGAGATAACGCCATTAAATTTCCTGGGAGAGTCAGATTTCAGTATGCGATCTATCTTGTTGGCGAGTAAATCGACCGCAGGATCGCCAACCTTGGCATAGGCGCTACCCAAACCAATATACGTAGCCAATAGAGCAGAAAGGCTGAAAGCTAGAATTTTTAAATGTTTCACAGCGTGTGATTTTACGAATCGGTTTTTTTCTTGTAGTAATGACGATAACAAAATTTTGAGAGAGTTTTAAGCACAGTGTTGAATGCTTAGGTTTAGGCTGCAATTGCGCAATGTTCGCATAGCTCATTAAGTCGTGGTTCACGTTTTCTTCTGCATTTGAATTATCTGGTATCTTTTTGACTAGTCGCGTAAAATCAAAAATGACTTCGAATGCAAAAATGGACAACCAATGCTAGATAAATTAGAGCTAAATCAATGTAATAAAAACACAGTTTGGGACTTTTGGCGATGCTTAGATACCTGTAACTCGTCGGACGTATTGAATAAGGTCAAACCCTATATTGATGAGACCACACAAACATTTGGTCCTGATCCCATTAACGAATTGCAAGGAGCTAATCAATATATTGAAGGCTTTTGGCAGCCACTAAAGCACTCTTTCCCTGACCTAAGCCGTGAGACTTTTATCTTCTTTGGCGGAGTATCCAATGGTCGAAAAGACGGTGACATCAACAAAGACGGAGCGTATTGGGTAACTGGTACTGGAAATCTAGTTGGCACATTCGCTCGCGATTATTTGGGTATACCCGCCAGTGGTAAACAAGTTAGTATTCGTTGGGGAGAGTTCTGCAGAGTAGAAGATAATAAAATCACCCATATATATTATCTTCTGGATTACATAGATTTGATGCAACAAGCGGGTTTTGATGTACTCCCTCCCAGTCATGGCAAGGACGGTATGTACCTTGCACCAAAAGCACAAGACGGTATATTGCGTGATCAGATGGATCCAGATTATTCTGCATACACACTCGATCATATGCGCAAATTTATTTATGAAGGCTTAAATAGCTACGACGAATCCGCACTTGAAAGCATGGGGATGGCTGATTTTTTCCACCCCGACGTCACGTGGTATGGCCCTGGAGGCATAGGCGCTTGTTACGGTCTGAAAGAATTTGAAGACTATCACCAAAAAATCTGGTTGCACGCATTTCCTGACCGTGAAGTACAGGATTTAAACGCACTAATAGCAGAGGGTAGATACAGTGGTGGGCCAGGCTGGGCGGGTGTAATTGCGATTCATACAGGAGAATACAAAGGCGTTAACGCCACTAACAATCGTGTTGAAATAAATGGATTAGATTGGTGGCGAAGAGAGGGAGAGCAATTAGTTGAAAATTGGGTGTTTGTTGATATGGTTCACCTGTTTCGACAATTTAACGTTGACTTATTTGAGCGCTTAAAGCAACAAGTCAGCGCTAAATAACCTCAATGCGGGATAAATAACTAAAAAATGGGAAAAGCACTTGCTTTTCCCATCTTGAATTATTGTGAGTTATGTATAAATTTTTGCCGCTAATTTAAAAGCGTACTTTTGCTCTCACACCGTAATTGCGAGGATAAAGATAACCAGACTGTACAATATCGTCGCTATTATTGTTACCCCGAGCTAAAACCGCTTCATCCTCTATGTTTTCAACAAACGCCTCGACGATGTAGTCTTGGTCTTCAGACTCCCAAATCAAGCGAAAATCAGTTTTGGTAAAAGATGCTTGTTGATGAGCTGGGTCATTTGCAAGCAAGTTGGATGTATTGTACTCGTCGGAATAGTAGAACTGTAGATGTGGTGTTAGTGTCCCCATACCTTTGTTCAATTCAATTAAATATGAAGCACTACCGCCAATAGTTAACTCGGGGGACCACGGTGTTCTATTTCCATTTTGGTCAATGAAACTTCTAATTTCTCCATTATATAACTGATAGGGGTTGCCCTGACCGAAAGTACCAAATTCAGAGTTCAAATATGCCAAAGTACCGGTAAGTTGAAGGTTATCTGTAGCCAACCAAACCGCATCAAATTCTGCGCCCATAGCATCGATGTTGCCGCCATTCTCAGAGAAAGTAATAGCTAAGCCTCCTTCAATGCGCTGCAGCTGAGTAAGCAAATTGGTGTACTCTGTGAAATGAAACGCGCCATTAAACTGCAGCGTATCATCGGCAAAGCGACTACGGAAACCCGCTTCAATAACTTGTGACTCTTGCTCTTCTGTAGCCGTAGTGGTATTGACCGAGCCGGAGAGGTAACCTGTTGAAGCAGAGAGGTACAACATTACATCGTCTTGGAGATCATATTCGACACCTGTTCTCCAAGTTACGTTGGAAAAACTTGGATCGCCGTCATGGACATTTGCACTAGTAAGCGCATCAGCAGCGTTACAGTTGAACGAAAACACATCTCGCGAGTTATTGGGTAAAATAAGTGGTGAACTTCCCGCTACGCCAGGCAATACATTGACCACTCGGTCAACGCTACCATCGCCGTTTACATCGCCAGTAAAGTTACTACCACCACAACTTAAGCTTTTGGTTTCGTCATTATAACGAATACCTGCAATCAGGCGTAACTCATCACTAAGCGAGTATTCGATTTGACCAAAGATCCCAAAATATTCAGTATCAATGATAGCATTATCAGCAAAAAAACCATTAAAATTCCGGTCGAGAGAGACGATATCTGTGCCTGATAGCTGGGTAAATTCACCTAATTCATTAACAACTGTGGCGCGAGTAGAATCATCTCTCACCGTTTGGTTGTAAATTGAAAAACTGCTTGAATCTTCTTGGTCAGAGTAATAAACACCTGTTGTCCATTGCAGAGCACTATCATTATTCGATGAAATTTGAATTTCTTGACTAAAGACTTCTGAAGTCTCTAAAAATCCGCCGTTTTGACTGGGCGTAGGGCTGAAGTCAAAATCAAAGTTAATATCATTGTAAAAATCAGTGTATGAAGTGATAGACTTGATACTGAAGTTGTCTGATTCATAATTGACGTGGAAGGCAAGTACATCTTCAGTTAGGTCAACTGGACGCACGTAGTCTTGGCTAATTAAATAAGGGTCACCCCCAGGGCCATTTGATGCGGGTCCTCTACCACCTGATCCTCGAATAGGGTTGGCGCAATTCCGAGTACTACCAAAAGGATCGGTCAAGCCGTCTGGAGTTTCGTTACGGCACAAAAATGTGTATCCAAACAAACCTGCTTCATTACCATCTTCAGCACTATGAGAATATTGCAATAACATCGATAGATCTTCTGACGGCTCGTACAGCAAAGATATTCGGACGGCTTTGTCATCTTGCGCTCCCACATCTGGTCCGGCTAAATTCTCGATATAGCCGTCACTCTTATCGGAAAATCCTGCGACACGAAGGGCAAGCTCTTCACTCAATGGCAGATTGACAAACCCCTCAGTACGAACTCGGTCAAACGCTTGGTAGCTGATATCGAAGCCACCACTTACACCTTCAAAATTTGGACGATTAGTATATAAGTTAAGCGCACCAGCAAACGTGTTTCTTCCATAAAGTGTGCCTTGAGGGCCGCGTAAAAACTCTACCGATTGAACATCGAAAAAAGCACGGGTTTGTTGAGAAGCTCGAGCTTTATAAACACCATCAACAAAAGCACCTACGATTGAACTGTTATCACCAAACGTATTGGAAGAGTTAGCTCCCCTCACATTAAATTTAGCGTCATTACCTGCAAAGGCAAAATTTAAGCCTGGCACTTGCAACTCAAGGCGAGAAACATCGTTAATCCCTCCTTTAGCTAAGGCATCCTCTCCAAAAGCTGATACAGAAATACTCACTTCTTGCAGCGTTTCGGTTTTTCTTTCCGCAGTGACGACTATCTGCTCGATAGCAACACTTTCTTCAACTTCTTCGTCTTGCTGAGCAAATGAAGACTGCGAAGTCAAAGCAAGCATAACAGATGCAAAGATTAACGATCGTTTTTGCCTGAATTTATTGTGAAAAGCTTGCATTTCTTTAGACATGGTATTCTCCGATGAGGTTTTAGTATTTTATTTTTTGTATTTCAATATTTTTCGCTAAAGGGTCAAATACGGTTGTTAAATACCAAACTATCGATTATGTACTTCGAAGTCAATAAAAAGTACAAAAGAAAAAGAATGCATCAAAGAATTACGGAATTGCAAAGATTTCTAGATATACTTCGAAGTCATCTCTTTCATTCTGGCTAGTACATCGACATTCAACTGCGCATACACTGACAATAGGTCAATGAGCACCCAGTTTTCTCGTATTAGCCCGTTTTGCACACGCCAAAAGTCTAAACTGCGCATTGTGATTTTTTGCCTGCCTGGTGCTATACCAAGCCACCCAGCGTCACTAACGGTCATTCTCATTCCCGCCGGCCAACCGGTCACGGCAACATAATTATTATCAGCAAAAAATTTATGATTTTCACTGATGGGTCCCCTATCAGGTAAACCGTTCAAAAAAGGTATTTGATGGCAGTGTCTAAAACCTGCGATCGTCCGAGTACTGCCAATACCTGCTGGTCCATACCAGCTGCATTTGGGATGCCAGAATTCTTCCAAACGCATTGCATCAACACCTCCAGAGGCGTGATTACCTAAGGCTGTACACATGTCAGAAACAATTTTCAGCGAGTTCATTGAGGTACTTGCACAGCGATCAGCTAACGACAAACCATCTTGGGTTGCAGGTCCTGGCACTTGCCACTCGCGCCCTATACTAGGCGAAAGAGGCCAAACCTCAGCTTGCATCATTAGCTCGGGAATATCCCATATAGCCTGCATTTCAACAATTTTATCGTCAACAAACCGATAAAACTCGGTATAGCGCATTGATACAGAACGGCCTGTGGGCGGAATACCTAACCACGGCTTAGTAAAGGTGCCAGTGTAGTTACCATTGCAACCCACCCACATACCGTTATCACTTGCTTCACCTGAGATAATGATATTGTCGCGTCTTTCTATATCAGGCAATGCCTCGTGAAGCGTTAATAGTACGTCATTCAACCATGAATCAAGACTTTCCATAGTTTCAAACGGGTAACACATTTGCAGTAAAGGTTTATCCGCAAAAATATGCTTAATCAATTGAGTGACTTCTTTGACATTAAAGTCATACATGGCTTTGGATAGGGTGTGTATTACTCGTTTATTGGTCGCGTGCTGACAACTGCTTATCATGAATTAAATGCCCGAGAGTCGTAATGTACTATTTGGGTACCTTTTGAAATGTGCAGCCAAATCAAACACGCTGGATTCATTGATAATATGTCCATCAACAAGCTCAAGATGGGAAACAACGCGCAGTCTCATTCGTTCTGAAGTATCCGTATCATCCCCCTCAAAAAGCCACACAATGGCAACGAAATTGTCCTCAGTAGTCACTGATTCAAGCTGGGAAAATGGACGTAAAAACTGCGTTCGGAAATGGCACAGAGACGTAAACAGCTCATTCTTAATAATTGTTCTTCCACTGGAAAGCGCTACGATGGAGGCATTTTCCGAATACAAAGCGTCAATATTACTTAGCTGTCCAACTGAGTGAATTTGCCACCATTTATCCAGTAAGCTGGTGTCTACATTGTTATTACGGACTAAGTTTGATGGCAGCGCTAGGTTGTTTTGCAAATGATCTTGATGATCATATTCTGATAAAACAAGTGGATCTGGATTAGGTAAGCTCTGACTTAAGCTTAATATATCGACTCCCTTTCTATCTGCTACAAGTTGAGTATTGACCACGCAATCAACGGATTTAACGACTCTTCCGTTGTGTTCAACGGCAAGCGATAATAAAACAACCTTGTCTTGACTCGATTGGTTCGAGTAGGGGTAGAGTTTGATCAAGGCCGTTGACATATTCTCAGAATTTACCTGACTGACAATCTCTGTTTGACTTCTCCCGACTAAACTGAGCCAATGAGTTAACACGGTATTAATTTGTGAGGAACCAAAAGCTTTAAATCCATGTTGCTGCCAAGAGCATGAATGAAGTAAAACTGAAGTCAGATTCTTTATATCGCCTTCTTCATAAAAACGAATGAAGTTGTTAATCACGTTTTGGTTCCTCTCTCAGGCCTAGCTTTTTCTGATGTTCCCGCATCAAGTTGACTAAGATCGCCACTTCATCAAAAACAGTCCATTCATTAATGATCAAACCGTTTTTTACTCTTAGGTGGCTCGCCCCCAAAACAAAATAATCTAGCCCTTCATAGAGCTTATATGTAGGATTATTCATGCTTGCAGTGCCTGTTAAACTCCAGCGAATTGCAATATCGGTTGTCTCATCATCAAATTCAACCACACCAACGTGATCACATGTCGCTTTTGCGTCAGGGCAACCTCGCAACCATTGGATAAAGATCCCCGCAATTCCCGGAATGCCAACACTGAGACGACCTCCGGGCCATTGCACTGAAGCATTCAGTGCATAGAATTGTGTTAACTGACTAAATTGTTTTTGATTGAAAATAGTGTCTATCCAGTTACCCGCAAAACTCGACCACTTTGCATCAACATAGCTTGACCATTGGTGAGGAGAGGCTTGCATAGCTCTTACTCTAATTTTTTCCTGTTCCATCCATTCTAAGAAGACTGGGTGTGGGGCGACTTTCAACATGTGTTTAGCAGCATCATGGATATCTATACCGAGCTGCTTGAGGAGGAAACTATTGTCGCGCATTAACCATTCATAGACTATTTTGTTGTCTTTACAAATACAGTCAGCAATGGTTGTCACGCGCCCGGTTTGCCCCGTTGCAGAGCCGAATTCAGAGTGGCCTTTGTTTGTCATAACGCTTGTAATGCGATGCGATGAGTAGTATCCATCCTCACCTAAATCTCGCCAGACTACATTGTCACCAATCAGTGAGCGGTCTGGAAAAGCCGCAACGGTTTTAAGTGTATTTTGAATAACCGTTTCAACATCATCAGAGTACCCTCCTAAGGTAAAGACAGGACAATAGTCGGCGTAGTACTTCTTACATAGACCAAAATCTTTTTGCTCCCAAATGCGATGCGTGATTCGGATGATATAATCGACGATATCGATAAACTCAGGATCGAACCCTTCTAAGTTTTGTGTATTTGGTCCTACCGGATTGAGCAACTCGGGTAATGATTTCCAATAGGTTTGTGTCACTTTGTTCGTAAGACAATCAGTCACCACAATTTGCCCCATTATTACCGTTTGATAGCGTATGCATCATTGCGAATACGTCCAATCCCATTTGCTCACACATATGAACCAAATCGATCGCAACCCAGTTTTCCTTTAATAAATTTCCTTCCCGACGCCAAATATCCATAACTCTCAACTCTAAATACTTACCGCTAGGTGGCAGTCCAAGCCAACCACCGCATGAATGGGTGCCATGCATATGCGGCCACCCGCCTGTTGCGGCATAGTTGCCCTGTGCAATGAACGCAGTATGATGATCTACAATCCGGTCTGGAAAACTAAATACAAACGGGCCTTGATGCTGCTGTCTGAAGTCTTCGATACCTCGAGTCGTGCCTATGCCAGCAGGGCCATACCAGATAAAATTAGGATCCCAATAATTTTCAAGCTTCATACTAGACAGCGATTCTCCGTCAAAGCGTCCAAGCTCATTCAACATGTCTATAACTAGCTGCTTGGTGATTTGCCCCTGCTCTTTCGAGTCAAAAGGAGGGTTAACTCCATCTAGAGTACTAGGTGGCAAAATTGTCCCTGACTTACCCAATGATTTACGCAGTGGGTTAACCCCTGCCTGCTCCATCAAGTCAAGCATGTCCAGTATGGTGTAGCCCTCTATAATTTTGCCGTCTCTTTCTGCCACCATCTCGGTAAATCTTAGGTAAGCCGCTTTGCCTGTATGGGGGATACCAAATAATGGCGAGTTGAAATTACCAACAAACACCCCCGTGGAAAAAGTCCACTTAACGTCATTCTCTACTTCCGATAACGAGATAAAGGTTCTGCGCTCTATGCCTTCAAAGGCTTTTGTCAATGGCAACCAGCAAGCTTGAATCCAATCGTCCATGCTCGAAACTTCATTCACTGGCGCAGATACATGCCATTTGGTATTTTTGTCGACGAAGTCGTTTACTTCAGTCGAGTTTATAATCACAGCCTTATAAAACTGTTCAACGACACTCACATGCATCTCCTATACCCAATATTGTATTGACCACAAAAACATCAATGTAGTCACGAAAAAAGCAAAAAGATAATAGTTAATTGGATCGACCTTACCTGGTATTCGGTACCATCCATTTTCTTTCTCTGGTAGCCCCTCTTTAGCAAACATTCTTTTTTGCCCAACAACAGTATATTCGGAGTACTCTTCTTGTTTGCCGTCAATGAGTAGGCTAGCCAAGATAGTTACAATGACATTGGTACCAGCTCCGATCGCAGCATACCAAGGCCACGCAACATCAGTGCTAGTTGCGGTGACGGTAACCACAATAAAGCCAGCAGCAGTGCCCACCAATAAGCCATTTTCAGTCGCTTGTTTAGAGAAAAAACCAAGCGCAAACATGCCCAGTTGAGCGCCAACAAAGAAAGATCCCACTTTACTCAACACTTCGAGAATAGAGCCAGTACTATGCAAGTGGTAACCAATCGCAGGGATAATTATGATAAGCGCCCAGACGAGAGTGAAAATACGGGTCATAGTGAGATAGTGTTTTTCTGGTTTATCTTTAGCCCAATATTTTTTATAAAAATCGATAGTGGTAACAGTCGATAGAGAATTGAATGCAGAGTCTAAACTAGACATCGACGCAGCCATAACAGCGGCAGCGATAACCCCCATTAGCCCAGGTAAACCGTAGTCTGAGGCAAACTGTAGAATAATGGTATTTTCATTCTCAAATGTTTTGCCGTCGTAGTAACTGTAAAACAACACGCCTAATGCGATAAAGAATAAGTAGATAAAAAATGCAGCAAACCCCATTAATAAATATGACTTTTTCGCATCTCCAATATTCTTAGCTGCTAAGGTGCGCTGCACCATCATTTGATTGGTACCGTATACGGTAATGTGATACAGCGTCATTGCTAAAATCCCGCTCCAAACCGTGGTAGTCGTATCAAAATCAAAACTAAAGTTAAGCGGGTCAAGTTTGCCTTCTGCTTTTAGTGCAGCTAAGGAGCTTTCTACTGAAAAGTCACCTTGTGTAACCAGTGCATAAAAGATAATGCCGGCACCTGCAAACAAGATAAAAGATTGAATCACATCAGTCCAAATTACCGCCGTGATCCCCCCCATGACCGTGTATATCAGTGCAATAATGGTGACAATAATAATAGCTGTTACAACTGGAATGCCGGTAATAAAACTCAGTACTACAGACGTTGCATAAAGCACAGCCGCACTACTCATAGTTTGAGACACCAACCAAATAGCAGAAATAGTCCCTCTAGCGCGTTTACCAAACCGTTTTTCCTGATATTCGTAGATAGACGCGACGCCGGCATTGTAGAAGAATGGGAAGAAAAATATGATCACAGCCATAATGACAAGCGGATAATTCAAATGGATTGCAATGACAGATAAACCATCCTTGTAAGCCCAAGCGGGTGCGCCGAGAAAAGTCATGGCACTTACATAAGTCGCAACGACTGAAATGCCTATTGCCCACCAAGGGGTCGTTTTCTTTCCTAGATAAAAATCATCATCAGACTCGATGTTTTTTCCAATCACTAGCCCGAGCAAAAGGTTAGCGATGATGTAAACGATCAAAATTGTCCAGTTTATCGTGCCGAATTCCGTCATGTACGACCTCTGCTTTGTTATTTGTTTTTATCAAATATCTAATATCACTATAATACCGTTTGACTTCGAAGTCATTAGAAAATAGCATTTGTTTGCAACGATATAGCTTTTAGGACTTATAGTGGCTAACTTTCAACGTGAAAAATCGCTAATAAACAATTATTTAAATAAACTGGAACAAGCACCCAGCCATGCGATAGAAAGCATTTTTGATGAATTCGTTTCGGACGAATTCGAATGTTTCGCGGTGTATCCATTTAACCAGATGAGCAGCAAAAAAGAGGCTATAGACAAAGTGTGGATGCCTTTGCACAAAGCATTTTGTCGTTTACAAAGGCGTCAGGACATATTCATGGCTGGTCGAAATGAATATGACGGAAAAGTCTGGGTAATGAGCATGGGTCATTTTTTGGGACTCTTTGATCGTGATTGGCTCAATATTCGAGCAACGCAAAAAATGACGATGCTTAGATATGCAGAGTTTTTTTGCATCGAAAATGACAAAATTCTTAAATCTGGTCTATTCTTTGACATTATCGGCTTTATGCAAATGGTGGGAATGAACCCACTGCCTCCAACAACTGGCAATTATTTTGTTTATCCCGGTCCGCGCAAACACAATGGTATCCTCACTGAAGTGCAATCTCCTGAAGCAGGGGTGAAAACCTTAAAGCTAGTTGAAGCAATGATAGATGACTTAAGTACATTAAACATAACGGCTAATGACAACTATCCGCCTGCTATTTTAGCCAAAACGTGGCATGAGGATATGGAGTGGTATGGCCCCGCAGGAATTGGCGCAAGCTATACAATCACACGATATCAGCAACAGCATAGTTATCCGTTCAGACAACAACTGAAAGACAAAAAATTCAATGGTCATGTTTGCCGAATAGCTGAAGGGGAATTCGCCTGCTTCTTTGGCTGGCCAAACCTAACCAATACTTCGACAGGGGGTTTTCTTGGTCTACCCGGTGGCAGCCAGCCTGCAGATATGCGCGTTGCAGATATTTACTCTAGAGAAGACGACAAGTTGAAAGAAAACTGGGTATTAATTGATATTCCTTATTGGTTAAAACAACAAGGCCTCGATATCATCGAACGAACAACCTCTATCCTAAACCCAATTAAGCAATAGTGCTCTGTGCTGCATCAAATGTAGCACTAAGCTGCTTAGCGCCAGACAGAATAAAACTATGATCTGACCCCAAAAGAAACAAGCTAACTCCTTTATTTAACCAATCTGGTAGTTCGTTTAAATCGGATACAAACATACCTAAAGTAACGTTGTGGCGACGCGCAGTTTCAACAATATTTGTGATAACTCTTTCGACACTCGCGTCTTTTGGCGAGTTTGCTTTTAGTGCCACTGTTAAGTCCATTGTGCCTATAAACAAGCAATCTAAATGTTCGACCTGACAAATTGCATCCAGCTGATCCAAAGCACACAAGTCTTCAATTTGCGCAATGACACACGTTTGTGACCGGTTTTTTGCTAAATTATCAGCAATAGTTGATGTAGTATATTCTGCAAATCTAGAGGAGCCAGCATAACCTCTGCCACCATCGCCAAAGTAACAATACTTGATAATATCATTTATCTGCTCCGCTGTTTTTACATGGGGCACGACGATCCCCGTAGCACCAATATCAAGAGTGTTGAGAATGGTTGCACTCTCGCTATCTGGGATCCTAACCAATACGGGCTTTTGACTTGCTCTCGCTGCAAGCACGCATTTGTCAAGATCACTGCGATCGAAGGGAGCATGTTCTGCATCTAAACATAGCACATGTAACGCAGTACGACTTAATACTTCAGTGTTATGGTAGTGTGTCGTTTTTACAAAGGTGCCTAAAGTAGGTTCACGCGTTTGTAAACGCTGTTTTAGGTTCACGATTCTGTGTATCCAATTAATTTATTGAAGTTAAGCCAGTTTTCTAGCTCAGTCGTTACCAATTTTGACTGCTCTAAAATAGCGAAATGGCCTGCATTATGAATAAATACCAATGTTGATTTTTTTATCGCAGCGGCCATTACATTCTGATGTTCAGCAGCACATAACACGTCATGCTCTCCTGCGAGAATCAGCACGGGTATGTCGAGAGACGCTAGCAATGATAAAGAATCAGGTCTCTCAGCTAACACCGCTGACTGCCTTTCAAAAGTACTCAAGCCGAGTTGTTTTGCCATTTGCCATATTTGTTGCCGAATATTGTCAGTTTCCCTGAAAAGGTAATTTGGTAGGAACGAATTTTCAAATAGCGTTTGAAAGCCAATTTGTTTGGCTTCATTTATTTGAGCTTGGCGCATTGCCTCTCTACCTTCCAAATCAGCATGGCTATTACTGTTCAGTAACACTAAGCCCTGACAATTGGGTATGCGTGAGCGCAATGCGTGCATGGCAACCATCCCCCCCATTGAAAATCCGACTAGTACACACGAACGCCCATTGATCGCGTTATTGAGTGTATCAACCATTGCTTGCAATGTAGATTCTTCAACGAAATCCAGCGCAATAAAGTCTGTATCGGTATATTGATGTGCAAACTGTTCAATAATTTGATCAAACATTTGAGAGGTACATAGTGTACCTGGGATAAAAACAATACATTGTACTGACATAGGACTACTTATGATTTTGCTTTAGCAACGGAATTTCCTTCTATCAATTTGCCCGACCACATTCTCAACTGCGCAGGGCTTGTAGGATCTTCTATCTGTTCAATAAGAATATCAATCGCTGCTTTGGTCATTTGTTCAATTGGCTGTTTTATTGTAGTCAACTGATAACTATACCAATTAGCTGGATTTATACCGTCAAATCCAACAACCGATAAATCCTCTGGTATTTTTAAACCAAACGTTTCACGGGCTTCATCAATCACGCCTAGAGCCATTGCATCATTCCCACAAATTACAGCGGTTGTTTTACTTTTAACGGGATCGTGTTGACGCAGTGCCTGCCTTCCAGAATCGTAAGAATAGTCACCACTTACAATTGGAACATCACTAAATCCTTTTTTCTCTAGGTGAGTAACGGCGACAGCTCGGCGTTCACGACCGACTTCAGATACAGAAGGACCTGATACAATTAGAAAGTTCTTATGATTGTGATCGATGAGTAAATCTATGAGCAGACCAATTCCGTGTTCGTGGTTGCAGCAAACTGAATTTGCTGATTGATCGGACACTTTTCTGTTGTACAAAACCACAGGTATGCCGTGCTCTTTGAATTGGGTCAGTGTCTGGTGGTCAAAATGTGCCGCCAATGCGATAACCCCATCAACCTGAAATGTCCAAATTTGTTCCAGTAAAGCACTTAAGCCAGCTTCGTCGTCAAGAGTAAAAAGCAATAGTCTCTCGTTGCGATGCCTCAAATTCTCATTCACCAGACTCAGTACTTCCGGATAATTCAAGTTAGCTGTAGTCGACATGATTACCGCAACCATACCTGAACGCTTGGTTATCAGCATCCTCGCTATTGCATTCGGTTTATAGCCCATGCGATTGGCTGTTGCTAAGACTTTTTTACGCGTTGCTTTTGATACACTGCGTCCCTCTAAAAACACTCGAGAGACAGCAGATTGAGAAACACCCGCCTCTTTGGCGACGTCGTAAGATGTTACGCGCTTCTTATCGTTGGTGGACATAGTTTAATTTATTATTTATCTTTGTACCGACGCAAACGAATATCGGCTTGTTCTTTGTGACCAGCAAATCCCTCAACTGCACACAAACGAGAACAATACTCACCGACTAAAACAGAAGCCTGTTCAGTTACACGCTGGAATGTACAAGTTTTGATGAATTTACCTACCCATAATCCACCAGTGTAGCATGCGGCTCGTTTTGTTGGTAGCGTATGGTTAGTACCAATACACTTATCTCCATAGGACACATTAGTTTCTGGCCCCAAAAATAATGCCCCAAAGTTTTGCATGTTATCTTTAAAGTAATCCACGTTTTCTGTCATCACTTGAACATGCTCAAAGGCCAATTCATTTGCCACATTCAGCATTTCTTCATAGGTATCGCAAACGATCACTTCCCCAAAATCACGCCATGCACGTCCCGCGATTTCACCAGTAGGTAATATCTTGAGCTGACGCTCAACTTCTTTCATCGTCTCGTTCGCTAGCTTTTCACTGTTTGTCAGTAGCACCGCTGGAGAGTTGACCCCGTGTTCCGCTTGGCCCAACAGGTCTGCAGCACACAACTCACCATCTACAGATTCGTCGGCAATAACAAGGGTTTCAGTTGGACCTGCAAACAAATCGATCCCGACACGACCAAAGAGTTGACGTTTCGCCTCGGCTACAAATGCGTTTCCTGGTCCAACGATCATATCCACGGGAGCAATGCTCTCAGTGCCTATCGCCATTGCTGCAACGGCTTGAACACCACCAAAACAATATATCTCGTCAGCGCCGGCCATATCCATGGCGACAACAATAGCGGCAGACGGCTTGCCCTCAAAAGGTGGAGCACAAGCAATGACACGTTTTACACCCGCTACCTTTGCAGTAACCACACTCATATGCGCAGAGGCCACTAGTGGGTACTTTCCGCCTGGTACATAACAACCTACACTCTCTACAGGGATGTGCTTATGGCCGAGGGTAACACCGGGAAGCGTTTCTACCTCTACGTCCTTCATTGAATCCCGTTGTATTTTCGCAAAATTCTTTACTTGCTGTTGTGCCCAACGAATGTCATCGATGACTTGTTGCTCCAGTTCAGTATAACAAGCTTCAATTTGCTCCCGAGTCAATCTAAATGACTCCGGAGTCCATCTGTCAAATTTTTCGGAATAAGAAAGTACCGCTTGATCACCATTCGCTTCAATATCAGAGATAATGTTTTCAACGATACGCTGAACTTCTTTATTTGATTCCGCCTTCTCTTGTTTTGAGGGACCTTTCTTTAAATAATTAATCATCGTTGCTCCAGATATTTCCAATGAATAGAATGATTTTTCTTGCATAAAAATTTATCGTACTTAATAATGACTTCGAATGCAATAATAATAGCTAAGAGGGTATATGTTTGGATTTTCTCCATGCTTATTGAAGGGGAAGACAGTTTTGGTAACGGGCGCAGGAAAGGGAATTGGCTTTGATTGCGTTCGCCACGCGGCAAAAGCGGGCGCTAGTGTAATTGCAGTATCACGTACTCAAAGTGATTTGGACGAATTGCGAAGTCTCTATCCAAAACAAATAGAATGTTGGTGCGAGGATGTATCTTCAGATCAATTTATCCGTCGACTCAATCAACTAGATATATTGCATGGACTCGTCAATAACGTCGGTACCAATAAAGTATCACCTATCGAGAAACAGCCACTGGAAGACGTGGATACCGTTATCGACTTGAACATAAAATCACTGTACCGAACAACCAAGGCGGCCATTACGCCAATGAGAAAAGCCAATCAGGGCGCTATCGTCAACATGTCCTCGCAAATGGGTTTTGTCGGTTCAGCAGGACGAACCCTTTATTGCATGTCGAAACACGGTGTTGAAGGGTTTACGAAAGCACTTGCTGTAGAATTAGCGGAGTCGAATATTCGCGTTAACTCTGTCGCCCCAACATTTGTGCAAACACCATTGACACAACCCATGTTAGAAGACCCTGAATTTAAACAATTCGTACTCGACATGATCCCTCTTAACAAATTAGCCACGACTAGCGATGTCGCTAACGCTTGTACTTTCTTACTCAGCGATCTTTCGTCAATGATCACCGGCACCTCAATTAAGGTTGACGGAGGTTGGACGGCAAGGTAGTAAATTCGATTTTAAGGAATTTCCATGTCACTAACATCTCGTATTGTAAAATATAAAGAATTAATTCCCTGTACCACAGCTTTCATCGATACCAGAAGCCCAGGTTCAGACAAAAAAGAAAACTTTACTGTTATAGGGCCGGGCGTAGCTGAAAACCCTGATCAGCACGTGCATATTTCTATTCCACACGGGTTCAACATCGGTGGAGCAAGGCAACCTGCTGGTTGCTTGAATTCCCAACATAGTCACTTGACCGAAGAAGTGTTTGTCGTGCACACAGGCACTTGGGATTTTATTTCAGGTGTTAATGCCGATGATGGCCGCATCACGCTTAAGCCAGGAGATGTGATTTCCATTCCTACAGATGTTTTTCGTGGTTTTGAATGTATTGCAGGCGCTGCCGAGGGAGAAGAAAAAGGCTTAGGATACCTTCATGCCATATTGGGCGGTGATGATCCAGGTCGAGTTTTGTGGTCTCCAAAGGTATTCAAAATGGCCGAAGAGTTTGGGCTTGTTCTGCTTGAAGACGGTAGCTTAATAGACACAACTCAAGGCCAATCGATCCCAGAAGATAAATCACCGATGCCGGTTACGTCACAAGCTCAAATCGAAGAACACAGAGTGGTGAATAGCGATGAACTGAAAACAATAGTACATCGAACTGAAAGCTTTGTATGGCTACAAGATACATCGCTCTCTCAATTCGAGGGGGTATACGAAACCCCATTAGTTGGCGGTAAAAATTCAGCGGAAGGCTTACCAGCTTCGAAGCTTGGCTGGAATCACGGCTTTGTCGTACGGGCACTAAAATTAGAACCAGGAGCCAGTATCCCACTGCATATTCGTTTTGAAGAAGAAGTTTTGTTTGTACATCAAGGACAACTAACCGTTACATCGAATGAAGAATCATGTGTACTGACAAAGGGAGATAATTTTTCCACACCAATTGAATCGCAACGGAGTTTTACCAATCAAAGTAACACGGACTGCATTGTATATATTACTCGACGGTACAATCAGCCCAAAGCACCTCTGTTCAAATAGTTTTGATGTAAAACTAATAAAGCCGCTATTTAGCTGCTTTCTACATTGTTTTCAACATTTTCATTTTTGTCTTAGGTCAAAACGGAATATCATCATCATAATCAAAGCTTGGCTCTGACATTTTAGGCGCTTGCGCCGGTTGCTGTTGAGGAGCCGACTGCTGAGGAGGGCGTTGGTAATTGTTTTGCTGTGGAGCTGGCTGATAACCGCCTTGTTGTGGCGCTTGATTGGCACCTTGATTTGGCATTTGCTGATAGCCACCCCCTTGCCCTTGGTTGTCGTTTCGACCTCCTAGCATTTGCATTTGATCGGCGATAATTTCCGTGGTGTAACGATCATTACCTTGTTGATCTTGCCATTTACGAGTTTGCAATTTACCTTCGATGTAGATTTGCGAGCCTTTTCTTAAGTACTCTCCCGCTATTTCAGCCAATCTGCGGTACATAGTAATGCGGTGCCATTCGGTGCGCTCTTGTTGTTGACCTTGCTGGTCTTTCCAACTTTCACTGGTTGCCAGACTCAAATTAGCTACTGCTCCGCCATTTGGCATATAACGTATCTCGGGATCATTCCCCAAATTGCCGACTAAAATTACTTTATTTACACCACGAGAGGCCATTGTTTTTCCTTTGTTTTCTTGTTCCGCAATCGCTCTGAGCTAGGTAATAGGCACCTATCAGAAGCCACAATATTCTACAGCGAAACCTTCTTCGTTATTCATTATAGTGTATCCCGTTTTGACCGACTTAGGCTAGTCAAATCTAACTTTTGATAGCACATGTGTACCACCACAAGTTATCAAAACAGCGTGCTATTTTCGACTGAATAAACGTTCAGTCATTCGCTGCATTTTGCTTTGCAACAGGAGCAAGCATAGCTAAACCGTAGTCCGAGTTGTTACAAAAGTGTGATAAATAGACTATACCTTTGTGAAGACTCGCTATGCAAGTGACGCTAAAGTAAGCATGGTCACGAGTAGTTATTCACAATAAAAAAGAGAAAAAATATGCCTATACAAGCCGAAAACACCATGCAATCTTGCGGTACCCTTTGTCAAACACAGCAGTTTTTAAATTCGCCCAAAACACATTTATACTTGACCATCGTAATGGTTTCATTTTCGGTGTTAGTTTAAGTACGAGCTTTTATTTTTGTGTGTTGTGCAGGCTGTCTAGGGCTAACTGTGTATTAAATAGTTTAGCATCTACTTTCAAATAAAAGGCCTTTGCTTCGGGATCTGCACTGACATCCTTGACCCCTTCGATTGCCATCAACAAAGCCATTGCATGGTTGATGCTGTCATCATCCATACCTGTGCTTTCTGAAAAGCCCAAGGTTACTCGCTTAACTCGTTCTACATTTGCTAAGCCTCTTGCCACTAAGCTGGCCAAGAATATAAACAGCAAACAAACTACAAATGTCGTTTTAGTGTCGAAATACGCATTCATTGCACCAGACAACATACCACCTACAAAGGCACCCAAGAACTGAAAACTAGCATAAATACCCATCGCACTGCCCTTTTGACCGGCTGGCGCAATAGACGAAACCATGGCAGGCATCTTAGCCTCTAAAAAATTAAACCCAGCAAAAAAACTTATTCCCGCAGCAACAATGAGCCAATAGGTCGGTACTTGAGTGAGTAGTACCAAGCCCACCGCCATCAGTAACAAAGTAATATTGAACATGTTTTGCGTAGTCAATACATTCGCCATGCGAATTAATACAACTAAGATTGCAACAGATATCAACAAAACCACACCGTACACTTGATAATGCCTCGCTAAAGGCTCACCAATATCCGTTAATAAAACAGGAATTTGCACGAAAAAACTGGTAATCAGTAGATGCAGCACAAGCACTAAAAGGTTTAAGCGCCAAAGATGAGGGTGCGAAAACAAGGCAGACAAATATTCTGTTTTTGGCAACGCGTCGCCGGTTGCGGATGACGGTTGTACATTTGGCACCCCAAATTTTACAAGAGGGAAGCAAAACAATGCGCTAGCGGCTGTAAGGTAGAATATTGCCGACACACCATAATTGGCAGCGATAAGGGGCCCAAGCAACAGCGCAAGATAAAAAGATAAACCGATAGACACACCGATGAGCGCCATAATTTTAGTGCGTTGTGACTCTCTAGTCACATCAGAAGCCAAAGCCATCACCGCACCCGCAATCGCGCCAGCGCCCTGCAGCACACGCCCTAGAATAAGGACAGTCATGGATTCAGCTATACCCGCTATCAAGCTACCCAAAGCAAACAAGGCTAAACCAAGATATATTATCGGTTTACGCCCTAGTCTATCCGACATTATTCCCATGGGTATTTGCAATATTGCTTGCGTTAAGCCATAACCCCCAATGGCCAGTCCCACCAGTAAAGGAGAGTAGTCAGGGTATTCAATTGCCGCAACCGCAATAACAGGGATGACCATAAACAAGCCAAGCATACGAAACACATACACAGCAGCAAGGCTCAAACCTGAGCCTAGTTCCGTTGAAGTTAACTCTTTATCGTTCATGGACCTTCTAACTACGCCTAATAAATGAGACCAAAAGCCAAGTATTGACTGTTGGTTATTTTCGAATCTATGTCTATTGAAAACACCGGTTGCGCAGTTTACTGTTTTTTTGTCTATTTGGTAAGAGCTAGTTAGGATCATCAGGCCTTAAACGTGCGGCGGAATAATACCTTGCTGAATAGAGGACGACTAGAATCAAAAGCGCTGCGAGTATATCCATATACGCTTTAGTTTTTCATCCGTGAAAAACAAATTTTGATTCTTGTCGCCCTCTATTCAGCCCAGTATCATTCCGCCGTAATCGTGAACAGGAACATAGCCTTTTTGCAATTATATGGCATACTAGTTGATTAGCTCGCTTGCCATTCGTCAAAGGAACTATGGATAAAATTGAAGTAAGGGGTGCTCGAACCCACAACCTAAAAAATATCAACATTGAACTTCCGCGCGACAAACTAGTAGTCATCACAGGCTTATCTGGATCAGGTAAATCGTCTCTCGCGTTCGATACCTTGTATGCGGAAGGACAAAGGCGTTATGTTGAAAGCCTTTCAGCTTATGCGCGCCAATTTTTATCCATGATGGAAAAACCCGATGTTGACCACATCGAAGGCTTGTCGCCAGCTATCTCGATTGAACAAAAGTCCACTAGTCATAACCCGCGCTCTACGGTGGGCACAATTACAGAAATTTATGATTATTTGCGCTTGTTGTTTGCTCGTGTTGGCACGCCGAAGTGTCCTGATCATGATGTTGCCCTCGACGCCCAAACTGTCTCTCAAATGGTCGACAAGGTTCTCGCTTTGCCAGAGGGTTCAAAGCTAATGTTACTCGCCCCCGTTGTGCACGAGCGTAAAGGCGAGCATGTCAAAACACTAGAGGCGCTTGCTGCACAAGGCTTTATTCGCGCAAGAATAGACGGTGAGGTCTGTGATTTATCCGACCCACCAGAGCTGGATTTACGTAAAAAACACACCATTGAAGTAGTGGTCGATAGGTTTAAAGTGCGAGATGACCTCCAGCTCCGCCTAGCCGAATCATTTGAAACGGCATTAAACTTGGCTGCAGGAAACGCAAAAGTCGCTTACATGGATGACAATAGCAAAGACGAAATTGTTTTTTCTGCTAACTTTGCTTGCCCACATTGCGGCTATAGCATTGCCGAATTGGAACCGCGTTTGTTCTCGTTTAACAACCCCGCCGGTGCTTGTCAAAGTTGCGATGGTCTGGGTACTCGCCAGTTCTTTGATCCCACTCGTGTAGTCAGCAATGACGAACTCTCGCTCTCAGGTGGTGCCATCCGAGGCTGGGATAAACGCAGCTACTACTATTTTCAAATGTTGATGTCCGTGGCTGAGCACTATGGCTTTGATCTCAAAGTCCCATTTAATGCACTTGACGAAAAAGCCCAAGATATTGTGCTTAATGGCTCAAAAGGCGAATCAATAAAGTTTAAATACATTAACGAACGCGGTGATGTCATGGAGCGTAAGCATCCTTTTGAAGGCATTATCCCCAATATGGAAAGACGCTTTCGAGAGACAGAGTCCAATACTGTGCGTGAAGAGTTATCCAAATACCTAACTCAACAGCCTTGCTCATCGTGCTCAGGTTCACGACTTCGCTTGGAAGCACGTCACGTATTTATTCAAGATACCAATCTACCGGCGATTACAGAACGCTCAATCGCTGATGCCCTATCTTTCTTTGATGGCTTAGCCTTGAGTGGTCAAAAAGCGAAGATAGCCGAAAAAATCTTAAAAGAAATTATCGATCGCTTGCAGTTTTTGGTGAATGTTGGGCTGAATTATTTATCCATGGATCGCAGTGCCGACACCCTATCTGGGGGAGAAGCCCAGCGCATACGCTTGGCAAGTCAAATTGGTGCGGGCTTGGTTGGCGTCATGTATGTGCTTGACGAACCGAGTATTGGTCTCCACCAACGGGACAATGAGCGCTTACTTCTGACTCTCAGGCATTTGCGTGATTTAGGCAACACTGTAATTGTTGTTGAGCATGACGAAGATGCCATCAGAGAGGCTGATTTTGTTGTCGATATTGGTCCTGGTGCTGGGGTGCATGGCGGTGAAATCATTGCGTCGGGTACTCTTGAAGATATCAAGAGCTGCGAACAATCCCTAACGGGCAAGTATCTATCCGGCGTTGAGGCAATCGCTGTGCCACAGAAACGCCATAGCGCCAAAGGCAAACCTTGGATTGAGTTAAAGGGGGCAAGCGGCAACAACCTTAAATCCGTCGATTTGAAAATACCAACAGGTCTCATGACCTGTATTACGGGCGTATCCGGCTCGGGCAAGTCAACACTCATTAACGATACATTTTACCGTATCGCGCAAACTGAGTTAAACCGTGCGACGACAAATGAGCCAGCTCCCTACAAAAGTATCACAGGCCTAGAGCATCTCGATAAGGTAGTCGACATTGACCAAAGTCCGATTGGTCGCACACCGCGATCAAACCCCGCCACTTATGCAGGTATTTTTACGCCAATTAGAGAAATCTTCGCGGGCACGCAAGAGGCGCGTTCAAGAGGTTATAAACCAGGACGTTTTAGCTTTAACGTCAAAGGTGGACGTTGTGAAGCCTGTCAGGGTGACGGTGTCATTAAAGTCGAAATGCACTTTTTGCCTGATGTTTATGTTCCCTGTGATGTATGTGCCGGAAAACGTTACAACCGCGAAACCTTGGAAATTCGCTTCAAAGACAAAAACATTAATGAAGTCTTAGACATGACTGTTGAAGATGCGCGCGTGTTCTTCGATGCAATTCCCGCAATTGCACGGAAACTGCAAACATTAATGGATGTCGGTTTGTCATATATTAAACTTGGACAAGCAGCGACCACTCTCTCGGGCGGTGAAGCACAACGCGTGAAATTAGCCAAAGAACTATCAAAACGCGACACCGGACAAACCCTATACATACTTGACGAACCCACTACTGGCTTGCACTTTCATGATATCAAGCAGCTACTTGAGGTATTGCACCGACTCAGGGATCACGGTAATACCGTAGTGGTGATAGAGCACAATCTAGATGTGGTAAAAACGGCTGACTATGTCGTTGACCTTGGACCTGAAGGAGGCTCAGGAGGCGGTACCATTGTTGCTCAAGGCTCACCCGAGCAGGTATGCCGTGTCAAAGCATCGCACACTGCAAGGTTTTTAGCGCCAATGATAGGTAAAACTTGGGGTGAATAGTTACAGGCGATGAATCGCGATAGCCAAAGCTCGGTTTTATACCGAGCAATTGGCTTAGATTCTTAATACTTGAATTGCTTCATTATTCTGCCGAAATCTTCGGATAACTGCTCTAGTTCCTGACTTACATTAGTAAGTTTTTCAGAGCTATTCGCGGTATCTTCGGTACGACTATATATATCATCAACATTTTGCGCGATGGACAAGCCCACTTTTTGCTGTTCGCCCGTCGATTGCGCTATTTGATCATTCATTGCTGTAATACGGCTGATTGTATCCGTTATCGCACCTAAGCTACTTCCCGCTTGATTGGCTTCATCTACCGATTTGGCGGCTTGTTCAGTACCCTTAGCCATTTCGCTAACCGCTGATCGCGCTGCATTTTGAAGCTGTTCAATTGTCGATTGAATTTCTTCTGTGGACTGCTGTGTTCGAGAGGCCAGTGTACGCACTTCATCAGCGACAACAGCAAAACCTCGCCCCTGCTCTCCCGCTCTGGCCGCCTCTATGGCTGCATTCAAGGCTAGCAAGTTAGTTTGTTCCGCTATGCCCTTAATCACATCAAGGATCACGCCTACTTGATTGGAGTCTTCTTCAAGTTTCTTTATAACAATTGCGGTTTCATCCACCCGAGTAGCTAAGGTTTGAATGCTGCTGACAGTCTGATTAACGACTCGCTGTCCTTGATCTGCCGCGCCTGATGCTTCACTTGCAGCACCTGCTGCATCACTAGCACTCTTGGCAACTGCATCAACACTGACGGTCATTTCATCTACAGCGGCTTTAGCATCACTAGCAGACAGCTGCTGTGCAGCAATAGTATTGCGAGCATTGTCAGACACATCATTTAGGTTTTGCGCCAAATTACTTAAAGGCTGACTCGCATTACCAATATCACGGACAACATTCTGTAACTTCTCAACAAATTGGTTAAACCAATGCACAAGATCACCAATTTCATCCTTGTTGTTCGTGACAATACGAACGGTTAAATCACCATCCTCTTGCGCAATATCTCGCAGTGAGTTCACTACATTTAAAATACTACTACGCAAGTTGTGTACGATTGGGAGGGAGATGGCTATCAACAATACTGCCACCAAGGCGCCCATAATCAAGCCCACCATACTGAGCTTTTGCGCCCCCGTATTGGCATCTTCAATCGCAGAGCTAAACAAACCTTGATGACTATCACTGAATGCTTTTAGCTCTTGGGTAGCACTGTCGAACAAAGAGTTCATTTGCTGTGTTTGCGCGGCAAGTTTAGAAAAATCTGCGGTATTGTCTACCATCGATTTACTGACTTTAAAAGCCACACTGTAGTAGCCTTCAAAATCCTGAATAATTTGGCTTATTTCCGCGCTAAGTTCTGTGTTTAAGGCTGATATTTTGTCAAGACTTTGTATTGCCAAGGTTGATTCTTCTTCTGCGCTGCTCAGCATCTCCTCGTCACCGGTTGTGACCGCTCCACTCAACAGTGTCTTAACATTTTCTATTTTTACCAATGCGTTTCTAGACTCAAGCAATGCAGGAAACTGCACATCCCGTACTTCTTCTAACAAACGAACATTAGTATTTGCAGTGTTAAAGGTTATGGCTACGTAAATAAAGAATGTGACGATACCAACAATGGGGATCAGAAACAGCTTTTGAGCTATTGATAGTTTTGCTAGAAAATTCATACTCCACCTTAGAGCTAACTAATAAAGGAGATGCATCAATGTGTTTAAAAAGCGCTAATTTCCATCCCTGAAAGTCGGTAGCCAACCGAAGCAATATCGCCTCGCCAGCCCTTTGTTGACAGCGTGCCTGTAACCCAAATTGCATCATACAGGTTATCTATCGGCACAGGTTCAGAAAATTTTACATAGACGATCTGATTAGAAGGTGGGGGAGGAACATGAATACAGGCGCCAAAATAAGGAACGAGTAAAAATTCTGTCATACCTGTGGTATCACCCTCAAGCGGTACAACAAATCCTGGAATTTTCACAAATTCGCCATCAAGATTCTCCACCAAAGGCGCATCTGGTTGAGCTTGGGTCATATTCCCCTCGTGATCAACCGAAGGAGGAGGAGCATCAGGAATGACAAAGTCTTCAGGCGCTAAATCTTCCCAATAGAGTTCTTTCGGTGCTTTGGCATGAATGGATACTGCGGCACTTAGTAAAAGTACCGCTAAAAGGCAATGCAACAAAGGCTTATATGCTACATTTACAAACAAATTTAACCCTTGGCAAAACGCTCTGCGCTAGAACTAATTTCTGCTTTTGCCGCATCAATATCGCCCCAGCCTTCAATTTTAACCCACTTGCCTTTTTCTAGATCTTTATAATGCGAGAAAAAGTGTTCTACTTGTTGTTTTGTCAACTCTGGCACATCTTCGATGTTTTGCACATTGTCGTAGATAGGTGAAAGTTTGGATACCGGTACAGCAATCACCTTAGCATCTTGACCAGATTCGTCGGTCATATTCAACACACCAACTGGACGACATTTAATAACCGAGCCTGCAATCAAAGGATGCGGGGTCATAACCAACACATCAACGGGATCACCGTCATCAGAGAGTGTATTGTTTACATACCCATAGTTAAGAGGATACTGCATACATGTACCCATAAAGCGATCCACAAACAATGCTCCCGTATCTTTGTCGACTTCATACTTAATGGGTGCAGAAAACGCTGGGATTTCAATGATAACTAAGACTTCATCAGGTAATTTTTCGCCCGCAGGCACATTACTAAGACTCATTAAACTTCCTTTAATAAAAACTTGTTTACACTTGAATAAGGCAACGTTCTCATAAAGTAGGCTCCGATACCAAAATAAAGTTTCAAAGGCATGGAAGCCTTTGTGAAGCCCTCAATGATGGGTTTAAGGCGGCTTTATTTTGGTATCGGAGCCTACTTTATGGGAACGTTGCCTTACGGAACCAAACTGAGGGCAAGTATAGTGAATTTTCGTTTTGCATTAAAGCAATGTTTTACGCTATACGTCGTCGGAAAAACACGACAAACAGTACGCCACTTCCTCTGCTGAACCCATAATTACGGGAACGCGTTGATGTATGTCAGTGGGCACGACTTCCATTATTCTTTTCTCGCCTGTCGACGCTTTGCCACCGGCCTGTTCAATCAAAAATGCCATGGGATTTGCTTCATACAATAATCTCAACTTGCCGTGTTCAGCCCTCTCTCTGCTATCAGCCGGATACATAAATATGCCGCCACGGCACAAAACACGATGAATGTCACCCACCATGGCTGCAACCCAACGCATGTTAAAGTCTTTGTTGCGAGGGCCATCCTTCCCTGCCATCAAGCCCGCTACATAGTCCTGCATCGGTGCTGACCAATGCCGCTGGTTTGCCGCGTTAATGGCAAATTCTGAGGTTTGAACAGGTAACTTGATATTCGCCTGCGTCAACAAAAAACCGCCATGTGTTTTATCTAGAGTGTACAAGTGAGTTCCGCGCCCAGTCGTTAAGGCTAGCATCGTCGAAGGGCCATAGAGTACATAAGCGGCTGCCACCATTTGTGTGCCGGGCTGAATAAACGCAGAGGGATCATCAGGCTCCATCCATTGAGGCGCATGAAATATCGAAAATATTGTGCCAATAAGGCTATTGATTTCAGTATTTGACGAGCCATCTAGGGGGTCAAAACTCACCAGATATTTGCCGTTCGGATCACAAGGTACAACGTGCTCTTCTTCTTCCGAAGACATCGCCTTAACGTACCCTGACTCACAAAGTGTGTCTTTGATAATTTGGTTAGAGATGACATCCAGCTTTTTTTGTGTTTCGCCCTGTACATTCTCCGATAGTGTTGAGCCCAATACACCAGCCAATGCCCCCTGACTCACTCGAAATGATATTTCTTTGCACGCTGCAAGAAGCGTTCGAATTAACAAAATTAACTCTAGCTGTGCTCCGTCTTGCTGTAATTGAGAATTGAGGCGCTTCATGTCAACTGTTCCTGATTGTTATGTATTCACAAATTAGTAGATTTACCTTCACTCGGCTAGGGTCCGTTGACCTTTGGTTTACAGACCCTAGTAACTTTTGCAGATTTGCTCGTCCCGAGTTTAGAGTGTATCGCTAATACCTATTTATTGAAATGAGATATTCAGATTAGCCTCTTACTTCTGCTACACTCTGGATACTGCAATTAAAAAAAGTTTATATGAAACACATACATATCCTTGGTATTTGTGGCACCTTTATGGGCGGTATAGCGGCATTGGCCAAGAGTCTGGGTTACAAGGTGACCGGCTCAGACCGCAATGTCTACCCGCCGATGAGCACACAGCTAGAAACACTAGACATTGAGTTAACCGAAGGTTATGACTTAAGCCAATTTGATCCAGAACCAGATATCGTCGTGATTGGCAACGCCATGGCACGTGGTAATCCCGCCGTCGAATACGTACTGGACAGAAATCTTCCCTACACCAGCGGACCGCAGTGGTTACTTGAGCATTTACTCAAGGATCGCTGGGTGATGGCAGTGGCAGGTACACACGGTAAAACATCTACGAGTAGCATGCTGGCTTGGATTATGGAAGACGCTGGATTGAACCCTGGCTTTTTGATTGGAGGCGTGCCCGAAAATTTTGGTATTTCTGCTCGCGTTGGGGATTCGCCATTTTTTGTTATTGAAGCCGATGAGTACGACAGTGCATTTTTTGATAAACGTTCTAAGTTTGTTCACTATCGTCCTCGCACCTTGGTACTCAATAATTTAGAGTTTGATCATGCAGATATTTTCGATAATTTAGATGCCATAAAACGCCAGTTTCACCATTGCGTGCGAACGGTGCCGTCAAATGGTCTGGTGTTAGCGCAAGCTGCCGAAGCCAATATTGAATCGGTCATTGCAATGGGGTGTTGGAGTGAAAAGCAGTATGCCGGAAATGCAAAAAAAGCGGAGTGGCAAGCCAAACCAATAAAATCTGACTGTAGTCAGTTTGAAGTGCTCCATCATCATAAAACGGTAGGCCAGCTTAGTTGGTCACTGATTGGCGAGCACAATATGCACAACGCCTTGATGGCTATCGCGGCAGCACATCACGGTGGTGTAAAGATCGAAGATGCCATCCGCGCACTGACTACATTTAAAAATGTAAAACGCAGAATGGAAATCAAAGGTGTTAGCAAAGGTGTCACGGTTTATGATGACTTTGCACATCATCCCACTGCCATCGAAACCACCTTGGCTGGTTTGCGAAATAAAATTGGTAATCAAAAAATTGTTGCTGTTCTAGAACCAAGGTCAAACACCATGCGTATGGGGGTACATAAAAACGAATTATCACAATCTTGGCAAGTAGCTGATGAAGTACATTTATTGGAACCCGACTCGATAGACTGGTCTATGAGTGAAATGATTGAGAACAGTGAAGCACCGGTGTGTTTATACAAAACGGTCGATGACATTATTACTGCCCTTGCCAAGACCTTGAGTACGGGCGATCATGTGTTGATCATGAGCAACGGCGGTTTCGATGGTATTCACGAGAAACTGCTGTCTCGTTTGGAGCATACATAAATGCAAAGACAGTCTATAACATTGGCCATAACAGGAGCATCCGGTGTGCCTTATGCACTCTGCTTACTCAAGCACTTGGTACAACAACAATACCATGTGTTTTTACTGATTTCGTCAGCAGCAAAAGTCGTATTTGCAACAGAAGAAAACATCCAAGTACCCAGTGGAAAAGAAAAAGCGCAAGCATTTTTTTGTGAATTGACAAAAGCCGAAAACGACCAAATCACTGTTTGTGGCAAAGAAGAGTGGTTTTCTCCCGTGGCATCAGGCTCGGCTGCCCCCAAACAAATGGTGGTCTGCCCCTGTTCTACTGGCACGCTGTCCGCTATTGCCAACGGTGCTAGCGACAATTTGGTCGAACGAGCAGCAGACGTGGTCATTAAAGAGCGAGGACAATTAATACTCGTGCCCAGAGAAATGCCATATTCAAGTATTCACCTAGAAAACATGTTGAAGCTTTCTAATCTTGGCGCGACAATTATGCCAGCTTCACCAGGATTTTATCACCAGCCGACAACAATCAATGATTTAGTCAACTTTGTTGTTGCCAGAATACTAGACCATCTGCACATCGACCAAGGCATAGTCGAGCGCTGGGGATATAAAAAATAGGGTAAGTTCTCTTTAAGCTCGAATTTATAAAAAATAATATGATTTAAATAGACAGGAATGACAGATGAAACTAAAAGCGTTAGCAAGTGCATTACTCTTTTGTATAAGCACGCAACAGGTCATGGCTTGGGGACAAACGGGTCACAGGGTCACGGGTAAGCTTGCTGAAAATTATCTAAGCGAAGATGCCAAGCAATGGGTAGCTGAAATACTGCCTAATGAGAGTTTGGCCGAAGCATCAACTTATCCGGATGAAATGCGCTCTAACCCCAGTGACTTTTGGCAAAAACAGGCTGGTCCGTACCATTATGTCACTGTACCGAAGGGTAAAAAATACGAAGAAACTGAGGTACCCAAACAGGGCAACGCAGTCTCAGCTTTGGAAAGCTTTACTCAAACTCTGAAAGATCCTAATGCCAGTTTAGAAGACAAGCAGCTTGCGTTACGCTTTGCGATACATATTATCGGCGATTTACACCAACCCTTGCATGCAGGCAATGGCAGAGACAGAGGTGGCAACACCTTTATTGTGGAATTCTTTTGGGAAGATTCTAACCTTCACCGAGTGTGGGATTCCGGTCTATTAGACCGTCGCAAACTATCTTACACAGAGTGGAGTGATTGGTTAGGGAAAAAAATCACCGAAAATCAGGTAAAACAATGGACAACAACAGACCCGCTTGTATACATCGAAGAGAGTATTGCCATCAGGGACACTATCTATCCAGAGGGCGATCGTAAGCTATCTTGGCAGTATTTATATGACCATTTACCTACAGCTAAAAAACGCCTACAAATGGCTGGGGTGAGGATAGCGGCTTATATAAACGCACTCGCACCGCAAAAATAAATTACTCAGTGATTTCCAGAGGCTCTGGCGAGAGTACAATGCCAGTGCCATCTGCGTATACAAAATCCTCGGGTAAAAACGTGACACCAGCAAAGTTAACAGCCACGTCTAAATCACCAATTTCTCGGGCATTTGCAGCAACGGGAATAGCGTTAAGCGCATGAATGCCAATGTCTAACTCTTCCAGTAAGTCGACTTCCCTCACTGCGCCAAAGCAGACGATACCCTCCCAGCCATTGTCTAACGCAAGTTGAGCATTGTCTGCATCGACCAAGGCACGGCGCAGTGAACCGCCGCCATCAATCAATAGCACTTTACCCTGCCCATCTGAGGCGAGTACTTTATCCACCAAACCTCGGTCTTCAAAACACTTTATGGTTGTAACTTCACCCGCATAGGAATACCGTCCGCCATAACTGACAAAAATTGGATCGACGACATCAATGCTGTCCGAGTACAAGTCGCATAATTCTGAAGTGTTGTATTCCATTTAATGGCATTCCTGAGTTTTTATGTGCATACACTGCGTACACTAGTTTAAATTTTATTCAGTGTAAACTACAAATATTGAGACCAATGTTCCAAGTAAGGTAAGGATTGCGGAACGACCCTTCACACCTGGACGTATCAAAATCGCTGCCAGTATATCCATATACGCTTTAGTTTTTCCTCCATGAAAAACAAATTTTAATTCTGTTGGATGTGGATAGCCGTTTTCGCGATGGGCGTATAAATCTAACCCAGTATCAAACACTGTCATAATCCTTTAGTATTACTGTCACGATTGTTTAATAATTCAGCATTAAGGTGTGGCGTAAACATCGAGAGTATTAAGTTCCCGTATGAAACGTCTCGCCAGTTTAGACCAGCAAGTGTTCGAATGGATTGCAAACCAGACATCTAGCCAAGAAAGGCGAATTGTCATGCCTATTTTTAAGTGGGTATCAAAAACCGGTGACGGCCATTTGTATTTTGTGCTAGCCGGCATCCTTTACTACCTCGATAAGCAACATGGCGCTTTGTTTTTTTATACTGCCCTGCTCGCGTACAGCTTTGAAATTCCAATGTATATCATTTTAAAACGACTCTTCAAACGCGCTAGGCCGTGTGATCTTTTGCGCGACTTTCATGCGATAGTGATCCCCGCAGACAAGTTTAGCTTGCCCTCTGGTCATACTGCGGCGGCGTTTTTAATGGCCACCATCATCGCACATTTTTACCCCTCCGTCGGTGTGCTTGTTTACACTTGGGCTTCACTAGTGGGTATCTCACGTGTCGTGCTCCGTGTGCATTTTCCACTAGATACGATCATTGGTGCGGCTCTAGGTTCTGCAGTTGCGCTGGTGAGTATTAATATTTTGGGTTAATCAAGATGCGGATATTGTATGGTGTGCAAGGCACAGGGAATGGACACATTACGCGCGCAAGGCATTTGGCAAAAGGCCTATGTTCAAAACAAGACATTCAGGTAGATTATTTTTTTACGGGGCGCGACAAAGGTGACTACTTTGATATGGAACCTTTTGGCAATTACCGCAGTGCAAGAGGCTTAACTTTTAGTACCAACAACGGTCGAATACAACACCGTAAAACGCTCACAGAAAACAATTTATTCTCTTTTGTAAAAGAAGTCAGAAGCTTAGTCATAAAAGACTACGATCTCGTGATCAATGACTTTGAACCAGTAACTGCGTGGGCTGCCAAATTGGCAGGCGTGCCTTCATTGTCTGTCAGCCATCAAGCTGCTTATCTTTATCATGTGCCGAAACAGCAGCAAGGTGCAATGGACAAACTTATTACAAAACATTTTGCCCCCACGGATCACAGTTTAGGGACACATTGGTATCATTTTGGCTACAATATTATTCCTCCTTTTGTCGCCAAAGACCTTGTGCACCAATCTACAGTGAATAGCAGTAAAAATGCGTTTATTCTTGTTTATCTCCCCTTTGAAAACATCCATGCAATACGCGAGCAACTGCAAACATTGAGTGAATACAGTTTTGTTTGCTTCCATCCAAAAGCAACCAGTATTGCAAAAGACAAAAATATCGATTGGCACCCTTTGTCTACACCCGCTTTCAAGCATTACTTGTCCAACTGTTCAGGGGTGATTAGCAATTGCGGTTTCGAGTTGTCTACAGAATGCTTGAGCATTGGCAAACCGCTATTGGTCAAGCCTTTACAACGTCAGTACGAGCAGCTTTCAAATGCCTATACACTAAAATCACTTGGTTTGTGCGATGTGATTCATTCACTCAATGCCGAAGAAATTGATGAATGGCTACAAGTTAAAAAAGGCGTAAAAATTGATTACCCTTCTGACTGCAGTGCATTTGTCGATTGGATTGCAGAAGGCAATTGGGCAAAAGCTGAAAATATCTGTCAACGCCTATGGCAACATGTAGTATTTCCACCTGAAGTCAAAAAAAGACTCACGAATTTTGTAAATTAATTGTTATTTTTAACACATACTGTTCTTAATTCGAAAACGCCATCGCGTAATTTCAAGTCGAAATAACCTAGCATCATCCATACTAACAAAAATATTTTCACCTATTTTTCATATACTAAAGTGTAAACAGCCAAACTTTTTTGTTTATTTAACAAGCAATCCATAAAAAGTTTGGATTTTTGTAAAAATTTGTGACATGTTAATTAATTGTAATATATGTAAATTGTTAACATTAATTTGTTTACTTTAATAGTATTACAACAACGTTCAACCATCGCACAAGTTAGGAGACACTATGAAACTGGCAACTTTACTTTTAGTAACGAGTGCCGCTATTAGCACACACTCTATCGCTGCTGAATGGGACGGCATTCCTGTCCCTGCAAATCCTGGACAAGGGAAAACTTGGCAGCTCCAATCTATTTCCGATGATTTCAACTACAGTTCATCATATAACAATAGGCCGTCGCAATTTACCACACGCTGGAAAGAAGGCTTTATAAACCCATGGACTGGGCCATCTTTGACCGAATGGAACCCAGGTCATGTTTGGTCAAATGGTGATTTGCTTGCTATTCAGGCTCATCAAAAACCCGGTAGTGATAAAATTTTAATGGGTAGTATTACCTCAAAACAAACCGTGCAGTATCCGGTTTATGTAGAGGCTAGAGTAAAACTATCAGATCTCACTACTGCAAATAACTTTTGGATGTTAAGTGCTGATTCCAATGAGGAAATTGACGTATTGGAAACGTATCCAAGTAGCCGCCCTGGGCAAGAGTGGTTTGATGAACGCATTCACCTTAGTCACCATATGCTTGATCACAGTTTTGACCCGTTTTTAGACTACCAACCCCGGGACGAAGAAAATGTATTTGGCACATGGTATTGGGAAAGTGGCAGAAGTAACTGGCGGAATGGCTTTGTCACAATTGGCGTATATTGGCGTGATCCTTGGCACTTGGAGTACTACATCAACGGGCGTTGGGTCAGAACCTTAGACAAATACTCGTATTCATACCGAAATCAAAATGGTTGAATCGAACGCCACAATACAAGCTTTAATGTCATTGATAAGTACAACTATTCTAAAGATACCGGTTTAAGTAAACCTATGCACCTTATCATTAACATGGAACAGCAATCATGGCGCACTGACGCGGGTATCATTCCAACAGCAGCAGAACTAAGTGACTCGAGCAATAAAAATATCTACTGGATCGATTGGGTACGGGTATATAAGCCAGTTGCAAGTAATAACAACTCTGACAACAACACCAATACAGGCAGTGGCGTCACGCCGCCATCTTCGGCGACTTCATTGAAGCTGCGTCATAGTAATCGTTGTGCAGATTTGAGTGCAGGTTCGGCAAACAATGGTGCTAAGATTCAACAATGGGCATGCGGCTCCAACAACACCAATCAAGATTTTAGCTTTGTATCAAAAGGCTCCGGTTGGTATGAAATAAAGACCAAACACAACAAGTGCGTGGGCATTGCGGGTGGCTCAACTGCAAACAATGCGGAACTATTGCAATGGAGCTGTTTTGATAACAATCTATTCCAATTCAGAACAGTGAATAGAGGTGGGGGCTGGTTCCAATTGCAAAACCGCAACAGCAATAAATGCCTAACTGCACAAGGAAATGGTACACAAAACGGTGTAAAACTGGTTCAAACGACCTGTAATAATAACGCTACAAGCCAACAATTTAGGTACCAGTAAACACCTCAGTACGCTTAAGTTGTATTAAATATACACTTTTCAACATGCAGCCACACTTCTTTGTGGCTGCAAATAAATCCTTACTCACTATTCCAGCCTCCGCTACTCATTGAATACTTTCAAAATTAAGTTTATTGTCCAAACCAAAGGTCAACAGACCCTAACAAAATCGAATTAGCTATGGAACAAACGATGCAAAAAATTACCTTTACAGGTTCACAAGGTTTTGAACTTGCGGCGAGACTGGATTTACCCAATGCTGACATTAAAGCCTATGCCCTATTCGCGCATTGCTTTACCTGTGGAAAAGAATTAAAACCAGCAAATAAAATAGCGCAGGCACTCAATGAAAACGGTATTGCTGTATTGCGATTTGACTTCACCGGCATTGGCCAAAGTGAAGGCGAATTTTCGAACACCAATTTTAGCTCCAACGTGCAGGATCTGATTGCCGCAGCCAATTACATGCGAACATATTTTCAAGCGCCTGCACTCATGATAGGTCACTCCCTGGGTGGCACAGCAACACTGTTGGCGGCAAAGCAAGTACCCGAAGCAAAAGTAGTAGTAACGATAGGTTCGCCTTCAAATGCGACAAATATTGAAAAACAATTTGGCGCGCAACTCGATGCCATAGAACAAGAAGGTGAGGCAGAAGTCAGCCTCGCAGGGCGCACTTTTAAAATGAAAAAACAGTTTTTAGACGACGCCAGAAATCAAAATGTTCTCGAAACGTTAGGCTCACTAAAAAAACCGCTCCTCATCTGTCACAGTGCGACAGACGACACCGTAAGTATTGAGCATGCTGCGGAGATTTTTATGGCAGCGAAACACCCCAAAAGTTTTTTGTCACTTGACAAAGCCGATCATCTGCTGTTTCAACCTGGCGCAGCGGAATATGTCGCCACATCATTGATAGCATGGGCCTCAATTTACATGCCCAATAGCGTGTCTCAAAAGTAAGTGCCTGCGGTAAAAGGAATGAATAAGCGCACGTTTGAGCCTGCACGATAAAGAAATCGAATCCTAGCGGGCTCGCACTGTTAGGGTCTTCTACCCTTTTCTATTCAATTTTTGAGGGTTCAGCAAATTTAAGCCGTGCCGATACACAGCTTATCGAGCGGTTAAACGGCGACAGCTATAAAAGCGTTTATTTTAAGGTTTTTTATTATGTTAAAGCGTTTATTTTCTGCAAGGACAGCAACCGAAAATACTATTCTAGAGCAAGCTATCGATGCTGTTGTGAGTATCGATGAAAATAATCATGTCACCCTGTTTAACCAAGCGGCCGAGTTATTGTGGGGTTACAAAAAAAGCGAAGTCATCGGTAAAAACGTCAAAATGCTGGTGCCCATCGACATCCAATCTAAACATGACGATTTTGTGAACAGCAATCGACAAACGGGTGAAAACAAAATTGTCGGCACGTCACGAGATATTCAACTTCCACGTAAAGATGGCAGCAATGTATGGTGCAACCTAGCTTTGTCTAAAGTGCACATTGACGGTAAAATTCATTACACCGCCTTTATTAAAGACATTACCAAACAAAAAGAAGCCATTGATAGAATTGACCAAACACTTGAACAATGTATCGATGCTGTCGTCACGATTGATGAAAACAACCATGTGATTTTTTTCAATAGAGCAGCCGAGACACTCTGGGGGATCAACAGAGAGGAAGTGATAGGAAAAAACGTCAAAATACTCGTGCCTCAGAGTATTCAAGCCAAGCATGATTCGTTAGTCAATGCCAACCGAGATACCGGCGTAGATAAAATTGTCGGCACATCTCGAGACATCCAAATCGAGACATTCGATGGACGATCACTGTGGGCAAACCTGTCACTATCAAAAGTTAAAAGCGGCGGAAAAATTCTTTATACCGCTTTTGTCAAAGACATCACAGAAGAAAAGCTCAAGAATGAAGCCTTCGCCACGATGTCTCTAGTCGCCAACGAAACCGACAATTCTGTAATCATCACTGATGCAAACGAAAACATCGAGTACATAAACCCAGGCTTCACCAAGCTCACTGGTTATCGTTTTGAAGATGTAAAAGGTAAAAAACCAGGGGAAATACTTCAAGGAAAACACACCTGCCCTGAAACTAAAAAACGCATCAGGGAAAAGCTATCGCAACAAAAAGCGTTCTATGACGAAATCCTCAATTACGACAACAAGGGAAACGCATATTGGATCAGTCTAGCGATCAATCCCGTCTTCGATAAAAATGGAAAGTTGAGCAAATTTATTTCTATCCAAGCCAACATCGATGAAACAAAAAAACAAGCACTCGAAAATGACGTGCGCCTCAACGCGGTCAGCCAAAGCAACATAGTTATGGAATTTTCTCCAGATGGGCAACTGACTTTCGCGAATAAATTGGCAACAAACGCTTGCGACACAAATGATGTGGCGCAATTAAAAAGCAAGGTAGGCCTGCTCTCTGAACACCTCAGTTCAGAACAATGGGAACATATTCAAGCCGGCAAGATAATCAACACCGAGCTAACCTTAGCGCTCACAAACGGCGCGAGTATACGACTAGATGTCGCAATCTCGCCAGTAATGGATGCGGAAAACGTCATGAATAAAATTTTAATGTTTGGCTCGGATGTTTCAGAAAGAAACGCCGTGATATCTCAAACACATGGCGCCATGTCCCAAGTGTTAGATCGAATTGGTAGTATTATTCAATCTATTAACGGGATTTCTGATCAAACCAACTTACTCGCGCTAAATGCTGCTATCGAATCCGCGCGCGCAGGGGAAGCTGGACGCGGTTTCGCTGTTGTAGCCGATGAAGTAAGAAACCTTGCCAAAAGCACCACCGAATCAGCAAAAGAAATCAGTGCCCTAATTGACGAAACCAAAGGGCACGTTGATCAACTAGCCAGCTATATGAGTGACAAAGGCTAAACTTAGCGCTCTAAAGGCTAAAAGTTAAGGTATTGCCAGGATAAAACAACTCAACCTTGTAATACCCTTCTTCTTTAATTGGTAGTTTGATTCGGTTTGCGCCAAACTCCACATTGCCGGATTGTACTAAGTTGTCATTCACATCATAAATTTTGTAAGCAGTGTCATAAGGGGTGTAAATGCCATACTTATCATTCTTGTTGTAAACATAAGTATAGTGCTGCGCCACCATTGATTTTGCAAAAACATCAGAATTCGCAGCATGGGCGCGCGCCAGTAAATCATCCATCATGGCTTCAGCGTTAGACAAAAACGCATCGCGAATTTTGGTTTCTTGTTGCTCATTTAAACTGCCATCCCACGCATAGTCTTCCAAACCAATACCATGCTCCCCTGATAGAACCCAGTGCGTCGCTGCGTCACTTTGATCAGGCGTAAAATTGAAGGCTTTACCGCGTAAAAATATCTGTCCTAGCCGGCTGTTTTCAAATAATAGGATGTTTTTGTAGCCCTTGGTACCATCGACTAAGCCGCGCTGACCTGTTGCTCCCAACTCCATCAACTTCACCGAATCATGAGCCTGCGCTGCGTCGTGCAAAAACGTACAAGCCTTATAATCACCACGACAATTTGACACCCTGAATGGATATTGTTTTCCACCGTCTTTTACGTAACTACTAAGGTATGATTTAGTCCAATGCGAAATAAAATTAAGATTGTTTAGGGTGCGATAATCTTCGTGAGTAAGTAAATGCTTAACAAGGATCGCAGACTCAGTTAGCGGCCCCCATGACAATACATAAACTTCGTTGTTTTTAGCGTAGTCGCGTAACGAAACAATAGACGAATAGGCTGAGATATCGCGATAATCACCATCGGGGTTGAACTGCACGCCACGTTCGCCCTGTGTTATCGAAGACCAAGTAAAAGGAATGGTGTCTTGAAATCCTGGGAAGCGTTTATTCATGCCTTTGATATCATGCTCATATGCTTCGACAAAGGTTTCACGCATAAAAGGGATAGGATCTTTTACTGTACCAGGGCGAGAAGCGACAACTATGTTCTCGATATGAAACTTGTTCGCAGACAGCAATAGCGAAGCCATAGATACGATGTCATCGGGATCCATTTTAGGATGACCACCTTTTCTGCGGTCAGACGGATCGCAAATATCACTGATCACCCAGACATTAGGTTTATTAGCCAATACTGGGGCTGAAAAAATCGCAATACTTAGCAATACCAATAGCACTTTCATCTTATATTTCCTTACAAGCGTCGCTTATTAAAAACACAACATCGCCGAATTTGTCATGTTTACCAGTTAAACATTTGCATCATATTTACAATAATTAAATTACAATTTAGCAAAAAATTAACATCTAGGGCGCGAAAATTGTCATTACTTTTTTTCACGATCGCATTCAAAAAATCAGTGAATATCTCACACGGAGTGGTGCTTAGTTGCGCACTGTTGGTTTGCAGCATGTCAACCTTCGCTTCGACTAACACAGATATTTTGGCAGCAGGAAAAGCGACCTACGATAAAATTTGTGCGGCTTGTCATGCTAAAGACTTATCCGGCGGTGCGGGATTTAACCTAAAGGACGAAGAGTGGGTGCATGGAGACAGCACAACAGCACTCATTAACAACATCAGTCAGGGGTTTCCAAATGCGGGTATGCCGGCATTCAAACATATGCTTAGTACCGAGGAGATAAAAAACGTCGCGCAGTATATCCAATCTCAACGTCAAGGCTTTAGTAAACTGAGTTACAAAATCTATGCCGTAGATGAAGCCCCGAATACTGTCGAATACCAATTTGACCCAAGCATGGCACCAACAAAAACAGGCGTGGCACGCGATAACCTCATTGATTTTAGTATTCCTGAAGCGCCGTATTACATCATTGAATATAGTGGTATTTTGCACAACCCAATAACACAACCCACTTATCTCTTCGCTGCGGCGGTCAAACGACACCGAATAGAGCTAGAAATTAACGGCAAAGCGGTCGAGCCAGCCGTCAATCGTTGGCAACGCCGATTATGGCCGATTGCTCAAGGTAAACACAACGTCACCTTGCGTTTTTTCAGAGTCAGGCACGAAAGAGCAGCGACACCCAAATTAGACATGTACATAGTCAACGAAAGCGTGACACAAAAGTTATTTGCCGTATCTGAAAGCGGTAAGCGTTTTATGGCACAAACTAAAGTGCCTGTTTTGTCGAACACAAAGGCTAAGATTGTCAGAAAGAAAATTGTCGACTTGCCCGCCAATTCCATTGCTGTGGGTCACCCTAATAAGCTCAACTTTGCCTTTAATACCAAAACATGTCAGATTGTGGGGGCATGGTCAGGCGATTTACTCAATGTGGGTCCCAATGTCGAACGACGTGGCAGAGATGCCAGTATTCCATTAGGCACATGGTTATTTAAATATCCAAAGGTATTGGGTATTTCTTCAGAAAGCCAGTGCCGCCTGATTAAATATTCTGCTGCGCCACAACCGACAATTGTTTTTGAGCAAGAAGGGCAAAGTTACTCGCTCACGAGTGTTGGCAGTGGTCAAAACAAATTACATTTGCAATATGCGTTGCTGGGAAACAAAGACGAACTTAAGCACCCACTCAATTTTACTCTCCCCCAAGGCCTTAACTTTGTCCTTAGCGACCCCAAATCCGGCACGGTTATCAACGAGCCCTCACTTGCTATTGGACAACATGAATGGCAGATCGAAATCGACACAAATACAGAGACAAAACAATGAAAAAAGGATTGATTTATAGCACGGCACTCATTGCTTTGGTCTTCGCATATCAGGCTTCTTCCGAGCAAACTGACGTATATATTCCAGACGGCTACGCAATAGAAACAATTGATACCCCCAACAAGGCACGTTTTCATATTACTGGATTAGATATCGATAATAATGGTGATGTCTATGTAGCGACGCGTTTTGGAGACGTATGGCGTTTGCAAGGAAGTAACTGGTTAAAAGCCGCCGACGGTTTTCATGAACCAACTGGACTACTAGTGGATGATGATGGCAGCTTACTTGTTGCGCAAAAACCAGAACTCACGCGATTGGTGGATGTGGATAATGACGGTGTGTTCGACGAGTATATTAATCTAGCTGATGATTGGTCATTTCATGACAATTACCATGAGTTTAACTTTGGGCCAGTCAAAGACAGTGACGGCAACTTGTACGGCACCTTAAACCTTGGGCACGGAAGCCCTAATGAGCTAAAACTCGGGGCAATGGGGAGCAGCGGCGGCTACAGAGGATGGGCTTATAAAATCGATAAGCATGGCAAGTTTGTTCCCTTTGCGTCGGGCTTGCGATCGCCAGCCGGCATCGGTATTAGTCCCGATGACCAAGTGTTTTTCACTGACAATCAAGGAGATTGGGTAGAAACCTCTAAGCTGCATTTGCTCGAATTTGGAAAATTTTACGGCCACCCAGTCAGTTTACGGGATCACCCGGATTTTGATGTAGAAAAAATTCTCAGCAAACAAAAGGATTTCGATTATTGGGATAAAATGCGAGAAAAACCAGTAGTATGGATACCCCATGTGGAAGTCGCCAATTCACCAGGCAACCCAGAGTGGGACGTGACCCAAGGAAAATTTGGCCCATTTGCTGGACAGATGTTTATTGCAGACCTAACACAATCCAGCCTGTTCAGGGTGATACTAGAAGAAGTAAACGGTCAACTACAAGGCGCAGTTGTCAATTTTGCGAATGGTTTTCAGAGTGGAAATATACGTATTAAGTTTGACATGACAGGACAACTTTGGGTAGGACAAACTGCCCGAGGTTGGGGCGCAAAGGGAGACAAACCGTTTGGCTTGCAAAAGGTCACTTGGGATGGGACAAACCCCTTTGAATTGTTGGATATGAAGCTTAACACTCAAGGCTTTGATGTCACCTTTACAGAAGCCTTAGATAGCGAGTCTGTCAACAACGCAGATTTTTCATTGTCCTCATGGTCATATAAATACAGTAGTGCTTACGGTTCGCCCAAGACCAATCAACAAGACTTGAATATCTCATCGTTGAGTCTTTTAGACGATCGGCGTACTATCCGTATAAGCTTGGCTTCACCATTGCAAACTAATACCGTTGTCGCACTTAGTTTCGAAAAATTGAAGGATCAGGATGGGCGCACGCCCACCACTACCAAGGCTTATTACACAATAAATAAACTTCTGAAGTAGTGATGTTATGCAAGTGGAAAACGAAAAAACTCGGAAAGTGTTAATCGTAGGCGGTGGCACGGCTGGCTGGATGACCGCCAATTTATTTGCCAAGCAACTTTCTGACAAAGGCTTTTCAATTTCACTTATTGAATCTGACAATGTACCCACAGTAGGCGTGGGAGAAGGCACTACTCCTTATATCAAACGCCTGTTCGAATCCCTAAATATTTCCGAACAAGAGTGGATGCCCGAGTGCGATGCTACCTACAAAAGCGGTATTACCTTTGCTGAATGGTCAACTACTCCTGGCTTTACACAATATTTTCACCCCTTTTATAGTCAGCATGATAGCGAGGCTATAGAGGCCTTTAAACAGATCACTCGCCTTAGGCATCACGGTTACGATGTGCCTGTTCACCCCAACGACTATTTTTTGCAAGCGACACTGGTTAAACAAGGTAAATTACCGTTTTTACAACATGACGAGTCAGGACAAAATGTTTATGCCTACCATTTTGATGCAGCTAAACTCGGTCTTTACCTTGCAAAGGTGGCAAGATCACTTGGCGTGAAACACATAGTCGACCACGTAATTCGCGTAAATACTGCTGCATCTGGTGATATTTTATCCGTTGAAACTGAGCACTCTGGTGAAATTCAAGCCGACCTTTTTGTCGATTGCACAGGTTTTAGCGCCATGTTAATTGGCAAAACGCTTGGTGTACCTTTCCACTCATTTAAAGACAATTTATTAAATGACGCTGCCGTCGCAATACCCACAAAGATAGACAACACTTATTCGCCACAAACTATATCAACGGCGATGAGCAATGGCTGGCGTTGGGAAATACCATTAACCAAACGCAAGGGAAATGGCTATGTGTACAGTAGCCAATTTCAATCAAAATCCTCGGCTGAGTCTGAGCTTCGTCATATATTGGGCGACACAATATTAGAGGACGCACAAGCACATCATGTTGATATGCGCGTTGGCAGGATGGACAAACACTGGCACAAAAACTGTGTAGCGATTGGCTTGTCCCAAGGATTCATTGAACCGCTCGAAGCAACAGCACTACAAATTGTGCAAATCAGTATCGAAGAGTTCCTCACACAATATCAGCGCGGAAACTACACCACTCAGTACCAAGAGTACTTCAATAATGGCGTAAACAACGTTTTTGAGCACATTCGCGACTACATAGTATTGCACTACTTGACCAATAGCCGAGCCGGTTCGACGTATTGGGCGACATGCAGAAACGAAATTAAACTCTCAGATTCCTTGCAAGCAATCATGGAAGTATGGTGCCAAGGGGAAGACCTTGACGCTGAATTAAAACGACAAAACATAACCATGTATTATTCAGAACCTTCTTGGTATGTCTTGCTGGCCGGTATGGGGATATTTCCAAGCCGTAATCAAAACCAAATGCAAACGCACGAAGAAGCTAACAGTTTTGCGCGGAAGATAAGAGGAAGAGTGCTAGATATAGCTTCTCATTATTAAGAACAGCAACCCGCAAATTGCAACGACGTTCACAGATAGAGACAGCCTTTAATTTAGCAATGTATCCGGTAGCTAAACACTAATGGTATATATCTAGGCTTGTGTACTTTTACACAAGCCTAGATGCATTTACCCTGCCTAGCTACATTCTATATTCATCCATCTATCAGCGTTTTTCAACTTTCACAAACAACGGACCAACCGGTAAGCGCTCTGTCTTTACATAAATCCGCAGATTACCCTCACCGGCCTGTAGCTTGACATCTTCAAAAGTAAGCGTTGTTTGCCCCTTGGCTACCTTCTTTTTTATATGCAAATCTTGATATTTCAGATGGACAAAGCCATCTTTTTTGATAAAGGGCAAAGTTACTTTGATTTGGTATTTTCCTGCTACTGTGCTCACTCGCCAAAACCCAGCATTTCCTCGCGTAAAGACACCTCTTGGACCACCCCAATCATATCGAGATAAATACGCATTCGGCGCTTCCTTGGTGCCAAGATAAATACGTTGAATGCCTTTTTTCGATAGCTCATCAGTGACATCATCAAACCAATTTTCATATGCCTCTAAGTACGTATCAACGATCTCAGGGTGTTGAGCCGCTATGTTTATACGTTCGCTTTCATCGTTCTCCAAGTCGAACAGTTGCAAACGACGAATAACATCCTGAATTTCTGCATCTGTAGGCTGTGTGTAAATTTGGTGAGGATTGTCGTGAGGTCCAACGAGCTTATACTTTTGGCCTCTAACTGCAAAATGCATGTATTGAAAAGGGGTTGAACCATAATGCAATTGCGTGAAAAAAAGCCGCTCATTTAAACCTTTGTCTGGTTCACCTTGCCACTCTGAATACAGAGAATGCCCATCTATATTGAGTTCAGGAGGCACAGCAATACCTGCCATCTCTAACAAGGTCGGAAAAATATCTAGAGCAGTCCCCATTGTTTCAGTTTTTATGTTTTCTGGTAACGTGCCTGGCCAACTAACAAAAAATGGAACACGTATACCTGCCTCGTAAACGCTGGTTTTAGTTCCACGTAAATTTGCCACCCATCGCCCAGGAAACGGATCATTTTTTGTTCGACGGTGACGAGGCCCATTGTCTGACATAAAAATAACAATGGTATTCTTCTCAATATTGTTGTCTTTCAGCTTTTTGAGTACGCGGCCAACATTATCATCGATGTTCTCGATCATGCCGTAAACCAGCGCATTGTCCTCGTGTAAGCCCATTTCCCTGAATCGTTCAGCGCGATGGTCAGGCACTTGTAGGGGCCAATGTGGAAGATTACTAGCCAAATAAACAAAAAAAGGCTCGTTATCCTTACTTTTTTGGTCTATGAAATTGATTGCGGCATCTGTAAATATGTCATCAACATAGCCCTCAAAGGTCTTTTCTACGTCATTGTGATAGAGGATTGGGTTAAAGTAACTATTACCCGGCGGCCCAGCAATGTCATTGCCTGGGGCACCAATTCCACCGGCTCTATGCACTAATACCTCTTCAAACCCTTGGTTAGATGGGCGCATTGGATAGCTGTCGCCTAAGTGCCATTTGCCAAATATACCCGTGCGATACCCGTTATCTCTCAGCACTTCTGCTAACGTTACTTCAGAAGCATGCATAAAATGATCAACATTTACCACAGCAGTCACGCCTACTCGATATGGATAACGCCCAGTAAGTAGTGCTGCGCGAGTAGCGGAGCAATTTGGGTAGGTAACAAAAGTGGGCATTGTCACGCCCTGCGCACCTATGCTCTCAATATTTGGCGTTTTGAGGTAAGGATTACCGTGAGCACCAATGTCTCCATATCCCTGATCATCCGTCATTATTAGTACAATATTAGGGGTTGCTTTAGCTAGCGCTTCGGTAACCCCCACAGAACCGAAGGTCATAAGGAACACGACGAACGTCCATTTTTTCCAACGCATTAGTTATCTCTCTGTTTACAAAGTAGTAACAATAGAGTACCACTAAGTTATTCAAAAGAATGTAAGTGTCGAAAAAAAGTTTAAGGCTCGTTTGGCTTGTCGACATCGAAATCAATATTAAAAACAAGCCAATTTTGAACTGCTTCCTATTGTAAAAAAGCGCCTGGTATATCTTTAGTTGGAAGTGGCGAACGCATTACTTCTTCCGGCAGATCTTGGTATACCTTTACAGGGCGCAAACTCATCTGCCCTCTATCGTCAGATAGCATGATATCGCCATAGTACTGCCAGTTTTTCCAAGGAATGGTAAATCTTGCTTCTTCTTGCTCAGCTTTAGGGTAATACTTCCACTGCGTGATCATGTTTGAATCTTTTTCAACAAATAGCTCATATTTGTTATCTGGTGTGACCCCTACCCCTTCAAAAGTCATAGTAAGTACATCAGCTAGTTTTCCTTCTGCTGTCTTGTCTTCGCGCGAGTAAGACAGTACAACACCGTCATCATGCAACTTATACGGCATAACCAACCAATAAGAATCATTCACCCAAGTGCGATATCCCCATTCCAGCTTTTCCTCAATCAAAGCTAAATCCGTGAGTGCTACCCCATCTTTCCACACTTTGCCTTTTTTAGAATGAATATTCATTAACACTAAGTGACCATCATTCGCTTCGATGCGCACATCGCCGGTATACTTGTCCCACACATGAAAATTGCGCCCAAAGAAAACCCAAGAAATGTAACGAGTATTGTTGTAGCTCTCCCTTCCGCCCATAGCCTCTACAGTCTTATCTGCGATGACTTTTGCCTTTTCATCCATGGCAGCCGCGTGAAGATTGCTGCTCACGATGCCTGTAAAACAGGTCCATATCGCTAGAAGCAATAGAAAAGGTCGATTCCTAAGTATTTTCATAAGATATCCTCAAACATAGTCTATTTGACTCTCAATGGTCTACAATGCCACATCAGACCATAAAATACACATATCTATCCCTGTTTATGCCCAAATGTTCCAAATTATCTACTTTTATCTAGGCTAAGTACTTGCTTTTTCACGGTATGACGTGCATCTTTAGGGAAATTTTGAATGATAATGTTATCGACTAAAAATGCGTCTAAAAAGAGTGTGCTGTATTTTCGTTTTTGCGATACTTGCGTGTGCTTGTGGACAGCGAGGTCCACTTTATTTACCCGAACAGGCAACAAGTAATCAAAGTCAAAACCAAGACCTACTTGAAGCCAATCGCACATCGCCACAATCTGATGCATCTAATGACGATAGCGCAGAGGTTTCTCCTTAATGGATTTTTTTAATTACAAAGACCAACAACTCTTTGCAGAAGATACTGCCGTTGCAGATATTGCCGCCGAGTATGGCACCCCATGTTATATATATTCTAGAGCCACGCTTGAGAGGCATTGGCGTGCATTTGATTCGGCAGTAAGTACCCACAAACACCTAATATGCTATGCGGTAAAAGCCAATTCAAATTTGGGTGTGTTGTCTGTCTTGGCAAAACTCGGCTCAGGCTTTGATATTGTTTCTGCAGGCGAACTTGCACGCGTTATCGCTGCCGGCGGTGATCCAGCAAAGGTAGTATTTTCTGGCGTCGGAAAAACCCCTGAAGAAATTGCCTATGCTTTAGACGTCGGCATTAAGTGCTTCAATGTAGAATCCATTCCCGAGCTTGAACGCATCAATGCCGTGGCGAAATCGCTAGATAAAAAAGCACCTATTTCATTGCGCATTAACCCAAATGTAGATGCCAAAACACATCCATATATTTCCACAGGTTTAAAAGCTAACAAATTTGGCATTGCGCACGAAGATGCCATAGCAACATACCTAAAAGCGCAAACGCTTTCACATTTAGACATAAAAGGAATGGATTGTCACATTGGTTCTCAGCTCACCGATATATCCCCTTTTGTTGACGCCTTAAACAAATTGCTTTCGCTTATTGACGAACTGGCGACATTGGGTATACACATTGACCATCTAGACGTAGGTGGTGGCTTGGGCGTTGTCTATGATGACGAAACCCCCCCACATCCCAATGAATACGCAGCGGCCATGGCAGATTGCATGAAAGGCAGGGAACACCTTACCCTCATTTTAGAACCGGGCAGAGCGATAGCCGCCAATGCAGGTATACTCGTTACTAAGGTCGAGTTCTTAAAACAAGGTGAAGAAAAAAACTTTGCCATAGTGGATGCGGCAATGAACGATTTGCTTAGACCCGCTCTCTACAGCGCATGGCAAAAAATAGAAGCGGTTTCAGTACGTGAAGGCGATACTGAAATATACGATGTTGTCGGTCCTGTTTGCGAAACTGGGGATTTCCTTGGAAAAGCCCGTAGCCTTAACATTGCTCCAAATGACTTACTTGCTGTTCGCAGTGCAGGGGCTTATGGTTTTGTGATGGCAAGCAATTACAACACTCGATGCCGCCCCCCTGAAATCATGGTCGATGGCGACAAAGCAATGCTAGTGCGCGCGCGTGAGACGGTGGAACAGTTGTTCGAAAATGAATACACCGTGGACGGGTAAGCGATGCCACAAAATAATAAAGCTCCAAAAACTGCTACTCTGCAATTTTCTAAGATGCACGGCTTAGGTAACGATTTTGTCGTCATTGATAATATTACCCAAAATGCCTATTTTTCGAAGGAGCGCATTCAACAATTATCAGATAGAAATTTTGGGATTGGCTTTGACCAAATGCTAGTCGTTGAACCGCCCTACGACCCTGAACAAGACTTTCACTATCGAATTTTTAATGCTGATGGCTCAGAAGTGTCTCAATGTGGAAATGGTGCTCGCTGCTTTGCTCGGTTTGTCAAAAATAAGGGGCTCATCAACAAGAACAAAATCACTGTCAGCACCAAAGCAGGTAAAATGATTTTGTACCTTGAGCGCGAGGGTTTAGTCACCGTTAACATGGGGCGCCCTAACTTTTCGCCTGCGGATATTCCATTTAAGGCAAATAAGAAAGAAAACACTTATATTATTCGCGACCAAGAACAAACTTTTTTCTGTGGCGTAGTGTCAATGGGAAATCCCCATTGCGTACTTGAAGTGCCGGATATCGACACTGCCGATGTTGATGGTATTGGTGCATTATTGGGACAACATGAACGTTTTCCAGAGGGCGTGAATGTTGGCTTCATGCAAATCATCAATCGCAAACAAATTAAGCTTAGAGTGTTCGAACGCGGCGCAGGTGAAACACTCGCATGTGGCAGTGGCGCATGCGCAGCCGCAGCCATTGGACAGATACAAGGCAAGCTTGATCAAGAAGTCGAAGTCGAGTTACCTGGCGGTAAATTGAAAATCAAATGGCAAGGGAGCGACGCTATGTTAAAAATGACGGGACCAGCAGAACACGTCTATGATGGGCAGATCCAGTTATGACAAACCATGCCTCCGCCGACAGACTTGACGAAACTAGCAAGCCATTGGAAGAACACGAAATAGCTGAGTATTTAGAGAAGCACCCTGATTTTTTTCTGCGACACAAGTCCTTATTAACGAGCCTAAAAATCTCGCATGAAAATCAAGGCGTAGTGTCTCTCACGCAAATCCAATTGGAGCAATACCGAGAAAAAGTCAAACACCAAAAAAAGCAACTCGAATCTTTGGTAGGCAACGCCAAGCGAAACGAAACCATTTATAAAAGTTATGCCTCTCTTAATTTTGTCTTATCTTGCGCACAAACACTGGCTCAAGTCGAATCTGCTTTGCACCAAAGCCTATGTGAAGAATTGGGCATGTTGGAAGCCAATCTTGTTTTTATCAACGACGATACAAAACAATCACTACCTGAACTACCTCAGCGCAGTTTGCTGGACAAAAAACTAGCGAATACGCCCTATTATTTTGGCCGGATTAGTCCACATGAGCAAAAGATATTGTTTAATACCGAAAACATTGGTTCGGTAGCATTGATTAAGATCATGAATGAGCAGATGGTCGTGGTATTAGCCGTTGCAAGTCCAGACGCTTCGCACTTTACACCGAGCATGGATACCAGCTTACTCGACTATCTAAAACAATATCTTGAATACCATTTACCTCGTATACTACGCAGCTAAGTCTGATTATCTATATAGCTAATGATAATGAACGAGGTATCGGTTGAAGACTTCACGGCTTATGAAGCTGTTACACGATTTTTAAAAGTACTGACTATAGAACGCCAATTATCTTCGCATACGATTGGTAACTATACACGTCAGCTACAAGCCTGCTTAACCATTATTGGCGATATTTCTTGGGCTCAGTTGAATACGCAAATGGTCAAAAAAGTCGTGCACACGAGCAAGCAACAAGGCTTATCGCCACGCAGTATTAATCTTCGTTTAAGCGTTTTTCGAAACTTTTGCCAATATCTGGTAGAAAACAACGAGCTAAGCTACAACCCAGCCAAACAAGTACATTCAGTAAAAGAAAAAAAGCCCTTACCCAAGCAGCTAAATGCCGACGAAATGGCTGTGCTACTCAATTTTGATGACGACAGCTTTTTGGGTTTACGAGACAAGGCAATGTTAGAATTAATGTACGGCTGTGGATTGCGTTTATCCGAGCTAACCCAACTAAATTTGACCGATATTTTAGATTCGGGAGACCTTAAAGTAACGGGAAAAGGAAGCAAACAGCGTATCATTCCCATCGGTAGAAAAGCAAAACTAGCACTCAGTAAATACCTAGCGCAACGCAAATTAGTCGAGCCAGTTGACGATCACAATGCGCTATTTTTATCCAAACAAAACCGGCGACTGAGCCAACGACAAGTCGCGAACAGATTAACCAAATGGGCACAATCACAAACCTTGTACCAAAAGATCAGTCCACATACATTGCGCCATTCTTTTGCGACTCACGTATTAGAAAGTAGTAAAGATCTCAGAGGCGTACAAGAATTGTTGGGGCATGCAAATTTATCCACCACCCAAGTCTATACTCATTTAAACTTTCAACATCTCGCAGAAGTCTACGACAAAGCACACCCTAGGGCAAAGAAGAAGTGATTATTCACAAACCACTACCAAAAATCAAAGCCATCAGCTTCGATTTAGACGATACTTTTTACAACAACTGGCCTTACATTCGGGCAGCTGAGCAACACCTATTACACTACATCAGTGAACACTACCCTCAGGCCGCACATTACTCTAGACAAGATTGGACGCTTTTCAAGTTAAAAGCGCTAAAAGAGCAACCAGAACTTGCTCATCACGTCAGTGCCCTCAGAGAAGTCACACTCACCAAGGCATTTGTTTTTGCTGAAATGAACGCAGACGACATCCCCAATGCGGTGAGCAAGTGTTTTGATGCATTTTACGGCAAACGAAGTGACTTTATCGTGCCCAAAGGTATTCGACGGTTGTTGCGAAGTTTGTCTAACCGCTTGCCAATCGTTGCTATTACTAATGGCAATGTCGACTGCAAAAAAATAGGTATTAGTAAGTATTTTTCACATATTTTGCTTGCTGGGAAAGACGGCAGAATGAAACCTGCCGCCGATATGTTCAACAAAGCATCGGTTCTATTGGGCATCGCACCGGACAGTATGTTGCACGTTGGTGACAACTTAGAAAAAGATATCAAAGGTGCCTCAGATGCTGGCTACAATACGGCGTGGTATGCCGCGGATCGCGAGATGAACTTGCGTGATGAGCGTGACGCCACAATCTTACCCAACGTCCAGCTCAAACATTTAAAAGAGCTAAAGCGAATCATCAAGAGCCAAGCTTAAATAATCGTGAGCTATAGTATTCCCACCTCACCCTGCGAACGCTTATTTGAAGAAAAGAAAAGTAAATTTTATGCCTATGCCGCAAAAGCCGAAAGTCGTGCTAGCGCAATAGCGGCAGTAAACACCTGCAAAATGAAATACCCAGACGCTAGGCATCATTGCTGGGCATATTTGTTAGGCTCCCCACACAAACCAATCAGTGTCGCCATGAATGACGACGGGGAACCCAGCGGTACTGCTGGCAAGCCGATGCTAAATGTTTTACAACACGGTGAGGTTGGGAATGTTGTTGTCGTAATTAGTCGCTACTTTGGCGGTATTAAACTTGGTGCAGGCGGCTTGATTCGCGCATATTCAAATGCCACCAACCTTGTGCTTAGTAGCTTAGATACACAAGTTTTAGTCGAAGCCATTGAGACGCAATGCCATGTATCTTTTGGTGATGAACAAAAAGTCAGGCACTGGCTATTACTCCATCAAGGTACCGTAATAGACGCCACATATTCGGCACACGTGTCTCTGTCTGTTCGTTTTCCAACTAGTTATGCAGAACCATACAAAAAGTTCATTACCGCTTTAACCGGTGATCAAAGCCCTTCCTAAAGCAGTATGAAAGTTATCCTGTTAATCACCGCTCTTACTCTACTCAACTTATTTTAAGGCGCGAAAAATATGTCCGATAGTACATACACTCCACCAACCGTTTGGACTTGGGATCAAGCAAGCGGCGGAAAATTTGCAAACATAAATCGTCCCATATCAGGTAGCACACACGAAAAAGCGCTTCCCCGAGGAGAACACGACTTTCAGTTGTATTCGTTAGCTACTCCCAATGGTGTGAAAGTCACGATTATGCTCGAAGAATTACTCTCCCTTGGCATCAATGAAGCAGAATATGATGCTTGGCTAATCGATATATCTGAAGGTGATCAATTTAGTTCCGGCTTTGTAGAAGCCAATCCCAATTCAAAGATCCCTGCGCTCTTTGACTATAGTACTGGCCACAAGCAACGCGTATTTGAATCTGGCAGCATACTCGTTTACCTAGCAGAAAAATTTGGTGTGCTCCTCCCCTCATCGGGAGACAAACGCACCGAAACCCTAAACTGGTTATTTTGGCAAATGGGCAGTGCGCCATTTTTGGGTGGTGGATTTGGTCACTTCTATCATTATGCACCCGAGCGATTTGAATACCCCATTAACCGCTACACAATGGAAGTAAAACGTCAGTTGGATGTATTGGACAAACAACTCAGTCAACATGAGTTTATAGCCGGTGACACATTCAGTATTGCAGATATTGCCATTTGGCCGTGGTACGGCGTATTGGCGCAAGGCAAACTGTATGAAGCAGGTGAGTTTTTACAAGTGCAAGACTACACCCACTTACAACGTTGGACAAAACAACTTGCCGCGCGTCCCAGTGTACAAAGAGGAAGAATTGTTAACCGCTCGTGGGGGGAAGAGAGCGAGCAACTGCCTGAACGCCACAGCGCTGAAGACTTCGAAGGTAAAATCTAGGTTCTGTTAGCCATATTGATTTTGCTTCTCAAGTTGTGAAGATTTTTATTCTGAGTAAAGGTTATTTAACCTGAACTCGGGATAAGCAATTCTGTAAACTCTTGAATTTATTTTTCTTTCGTTTAATCCACTATCCAGTAGTGACCTAAAGCTCGATATCAAGGCGCTCAAGTGAAGGAATAACGAGTTATTTTAAGCTTGAGTAACGCAGAGATCGGGATTTAGGGCGCTGCTGGACGGAGTTGCTTATCCCGAGTTCAGGTTATTTAGCTTTATCTTGAAGTACATTTTGCTCCATTGAATCGCAAGGCATTTTGCAATCAGGCTTACCGACTACTTTTGCGGGTACACCTACCACAGTCACACCGCATTTTACGTTGTTTAATACAACGCTGCCTGCGCCAACTTTAGAGCCTTTTCCAATTTCAATATTGCCAAGAATTTTTGCACCTGATCCAATCATCACACCTTCACGGATCTTTGGATGACGATCACCTTGTTCATTCCCTGTTCCGCCCAAGGTAACGTTTTGAAGAATAGATACATTGTCTTCCACCACTGCAGTTTCACCAATTACAATGCCGGTAGCGTGATCAAGCATGACGCCCTGCCCAATCTTTGCCGCTGGGTGAATATCGACAGAAAACACTTCCGAATTACGACTTTGCATGAACAAAGCCAACTCTTTGCGCCCGTTTTGCCATAAATAATGAGCAAGACGATGTACTTGGAGAGATTGATACCCTTTAAAGTGAGTCAATACCGGTAAAAAAGTCGAGACGGCGGGATCACGTGCGACCACAGCTTGCACATCATAAATCGCAGCTTCAACCATCGCGGGATTCAACAAATACGCTTCATTAAAGATTTCCCCTACCGCCATGGCAGGCATCACATCGTCACTGACTTTGTTCGATAGTATAAAGCTTAAGGATGTCTCAAAGTTGTGATGTCCATAAACGCAAGAATGTATGTAGCTAGCTAGCAGCGGTTCGCGTTCAGAGACCTCTTTGGCCTCGGACTTTAACGCCTTCCAAAACTCATCACTGGCGAGCACTTGATTTTTTGCAGGATGATGTGACATGACACTGACCCCATTTGACACTGATGGCGCTAAGTCTAATAAAAATATAGACCGTGTCAAATATCCATGCTGTACAAATACACAGCTTTTTTACTACGAATTTGTTATAGTGCACTAAAAACAACACAACAAAAATAAAGATGGACGTATCTAGACTTTTAGATCAAATGAACGATAAGCAACGCGAAGCCGTAGCCGCTCCCCAAAGTGACATGCTGGTTTTAGCAGGTGCAGGCAGTGGCAAAACTCGCGTATTAGTGCACCGTATTGCTTGGTTGATGGAAGTTGAAAACATTTCGCCATATAGCATCCTAGCGGTGACCTTTACGAATAAGGCAGCAAAAGAAATGCGAGGACGCGTAGAGGCACTCTCTGGCGGCGCATTAAATGCGATGTGGATAGGCACTTTCCACGGACTGGCCCATCGTTTATTGCGCTTGCATTACGAAGAGGCCAGCCTCCCTCAAAATTTCACTATCATCGATTCTGATGATCAATACCGCCTGATAAAGCGTCTGTTACGCGCAATGAACCTAGACGAAAAACATTGGCCTCCTAAACAAATACAGTGGTTCATTAATGGCAATAAAGACGAAGGTTTACGTGCGCAACATGTTGTTACCAACAACGATCCTAACCAACAAAAAATGAAAGAGATTTATGCCGCGTATGAGGAAACCTGCCAACGTTCAGGCTTGGTTGATTTTGCCGAATTACTGCTTCGTTGCTATGAAACCATTCGCGACAACGACGAATTACAAGAACATTATCAGCAGCGTTTCCGCGCGATTTTGGTAGACGAGTTTCAAGATACGAATAACATCCAGTATGCTTGGTTAAAACTCCTCAAAAGCGCCAAAAACAGTATGATGATTGTAGGCGATGACGATCAGAGTATTTACGGTTGGCGAGGCGCAAATGTTGCCAATATTTCTAAGTTTCTAAAAGACTACCATGGCGCAGCAACCATAAGGCTTGAACAAAACTATCGCTCTACAAGTACCATCCTGAATGCAGCTAATGCCGTCATTGCCTACAATAGCGGACGTTTAGGAAAAGATCTGTGGACCGAAGGCCAAGCAGGCAATAAAATCGCCCTCTATGCAGGGTTTAATGAACTCGACGAAGCGCGTTTTATTGTGTCTCGTATTAAGCAGTTTTTTGAAGACGGCCACGCCCTGAAGGACACAGCCATACTATACCGCAACAACGCACAATCGCGCGTGCTCGAAGAAGCTCTCATTCATGAAGGCCTACCCTATCGAATCTATGGTGGATTGCGCTTTTTCGAGCGCCAGGAAATCAAAGACGCGCTCAGTTACATGCGTTTGGTGAACAATGTAATTGACGACGCGGCTTTTGAACGGGTAGTAAATACACCTGCAAGAGGCTTAGGCGACAAAACACTCAGTAATATTCGTTTATTTGCTCGGGAAAACAATTATTCTATGTGGCAAGCCAGTGAAACCATGGTCAACGAGAAAAGACTGACTGGCCGAGCATCCAATGCCCTAAAGAGCTTTATCGACTTAATCAATGGTATTACTGAGCGAACATCTGTGCTTAGCTTAGAACAACAAGCCGATGCTGTGATCAAATCCAGTGGCTTATATGCCATGTATCAAGCAGAGAAAGGCGACAAAGCGCAAGCTCGGGTAGAAAACCTGCAAGAACTCGTCACTGCTTGCAAACAATTTGAGATACCTGATGAAGCAGAGGACATGACGCCTTTATCAGCATTTTTAGCTCATGCTTCACTAGAAGCCGGAGAAGGGCAAGCTCAAGCGGATCAAGACGCCGTGCAAATGATGACGATACATACTGCGAAAGGCTTAGAGTTTCCTTTGGTTGTAATGGCGGGAGTAGAAGAAGGTATGTTTCCCAGTACAATCAGCAATGAAGAGCCTGGGCGTATTGAAGAAGAGCGCCGCTTAGCCTATGTGGGCATGACCCGAGCGATGCAACAACTGATTATCACTTACGCCGAAACCCGACGATTGTATGGTCAAGATAAATACCATACGGCTTCTCGCTTTATCCGAGAAATTCCCTCGGAATACCTCGAAGAAATCCGTTTACGTTCACAAGTTAGCCAGCCCGTTTTCAACCGCTTTGATAGCGCCGCTTCGCATGAAACCTTTACAGACAGTGGTTTTACACTCGGGCAACGCGTATCACACAAAAAGTTTGGTGAAGGCACAGTGCTCAATTATGAAGGCGCGAATGAACACGCAAGGGTACAAGTAAACTTTGATGATTTTGGCACAAAATGGCTAATGTTAGCCTATGCCAAGTTATCACAGTGTTAGTCAGAACCTCGTAGCCATTGCGAATTGAGCGATAGCACACAAGGAGCTAGGTGAGGGGATTGAATAACAAAGGCGCTTTGAACCCCATCCATGGGTGCTCCACAAAGGCATCCATGCCTTTGAGGCTTTGTTATTCAATCCCCTCACCTAGCTCCTTGTATGCTATCCCCCAAAACACAACTAACTACTTTTTGGGCGCGAGTTTGTCTACTTCTTCAATTTCAGTAACGACGCGTTGAGTGACTTTTACTCGTCCGGACTTTACCAATGCTTGTCGCAAGACATATTCAATTTGCGCGTTTAAACTTCTTAAATCATCATCCGCCCAGCGTTGCATAGCAGACAATACTTGTTCATTGATACGCAAGGGGTACGCTTTTTTACTCATTAAATACTGTTACTCGCACTACTAACACTGAAATGACAATCAACCAAACAGAAAACACTAATATATCGAACCAGTATTAACAACGGGCTGCGTGCTTTTTTCTGCACATAATACAACCAGCAAGTTACTCACCATCGTTGCTTTGCGCTCTTCATCCAGTTCCACAATTTCTTTTTCAGACAAACGTTTTAGTGCCATATCAACCATACCCACCGCCCCTTCAACAATGCGATTTCGAGCTGCAATAATCGCCGAGGCTTGTTGGCGCTGTAACATGGCGCTGGCAATTTCTTGTGCGTAGGCCAAATGACTGATCCTAGCTTCTAGCACGGTAATACCCGCTTTCCCCAAGCGCTCTTGTATTTCTTTCCGTAAGTTTTCTGCAATTTCACTGGGATGACTGCGTAGCGCAATTTCAGCCTCGGCATCATCTCGAGGATCATAGGGGTAGATACTCGCCAAGTTTCTAAGCGCAGCTTCACTTTGGATAGTGACATAGCTCTCGTAATCATCTACTTCATAGACAGCCTCAGCGGTGTCTGTCACTGACCACACAACGATTGCTGCAATCTCAATAGGATTACCTTGATTGTCATTGACCTTGATTTTTGCACTTTCAAAGTTTCGCACTCTTAGAGATACAGACTTACGTAAAAAGAAAGGAATAGTCCAACGCAGGCCATGCCTTTTCTCCGTTCCTACATAACTGCCAAAGAGAGAAAGTACTTTGCCCTGATTGGGCTGAACCATGAAAAAGCCTGCGAATGAGGCTAAAACCAGAATCGTCAAGATAACCACTGTTAGCCCAACCACAGCAGAAGCGTGAGAAATCATCGCTAACTGCGAAATAAGCCCGACAACAACCAGCATAACAACCAATACTACATAGCCATTTAAGGAAAACCCTTGTTTTTCAGCAATCATAAGAAACCTTTAAAGTGATATCATATTGATATCACTTTAATATCAATTGATCGAAAATGCAAATAAAAACGCAGACCCTAGTGTATTATTGCAAGTTCACGACTAAAGCTACGCCAGTCGTGATCATAATATTTTTCCATTACCGAATCTAAGGTTCCCGCCTCTTTTAAGCGAATCAGTGCTTTCCTCAATGGAAGTAGCTTGTCAATGTGCTTAGACTTTTTAGACAAATGCAACCACTGCTCCTTATAGTCAATTACCAGTCTTTTGCTAAAGTCCACGTACTGCATGCCTTCATGCATACTGAGCTGATAACGCAACACAAGAGAACTACCTGCCACTGCATCAATTCGCCCTCGCTTTTTTGTTTTTAAAAATGTCCGTTTGAGAGTGACGTCGTCCCACTTTTCACTATGAGGCCAGTCAGTTATCCCCATTTGAGCGGCTTTCGCGGTATAACGAGATACGGCTGACGCTGATATGGATAAACTGGCGGCAATTTGCCGATGAGTCAGTTGCTGACCATATTTAAGTCTTAATATGTCTTTTAATTTTTTCATTGTAATAGGTATGGTTACTCTCGTTTGTTCAAAACGACAGAGTAACGATTCATCAAACCTATTGACTAGAAAGTGAGCAAATCAATAACATCGATGCAGATCGCTGAATAACATACCTACAAACGCCACCGACCAGAGCATACATTACTGTATCAATTGGTTGAGCGCCACTATCCAGCATTTAAGGAGATGCTGTCACAGCAAGGTAAATCGCTGCCATATCATGTTGAAAAGGAATTTGATGAATTTCTCAAGTGTGG
>NZ_JBHRSW010000022.1:0-10735 GCF_042646125.1 Agaribacter flavus | reverse complement strand
TTAATACGCGGATCTCCGATAATTTTCAGGTGCTAAAACCTGCAAGTTGAAGTGGAATGGGTATAGACGGGTATAAATGACAAATCACCTTTCTTTTGCTGGCCAAGTAAAGGATCTGCCATGAGCACTTTTATTGCTTTGTCTAAATCAGATTTTTGATTCTTGTGTAGTTTTTTGACTGCTCTTTTAAAGTTTTGTGTTTGTAAAACGCTAGTGATTTTAGTCAAAGCTATACGGCTCCAACTTACCTGCTTCTTTTTCTGCTCTAGAAATAATTACCTGTTTCACAAACTCATAGGGTAAGTCAGGGTTATCTTCCATCATCTCTCCGATCTTTGCCCAATGTTCAATCTGCTTGGGTGTCGATCGGTTTAGAGCCTTTCCCATGATAGAGGCTTTTTCTACCAAATTTTGGTCTAGTCTTATGCTTGCGGTTGCCATATTATACCTCCTATACAACTCGCTAGATTGTAGCAGGATGCATCAAGTGTGGCAATTTGCGCCGCTCAGGTTAGCGGTTATGCACCAAAGCCGAAATTGGAGAGGTGATGGAAGAAAGATATTGCTCTAGGCTTATGATCGTGAACGAAAAAGAAGAACTCTTACTTTTTCAGTACAAGGACGAACACAGAAGCGAGCCTTTTTGGGCTACTGCCGGCGGAGAGCTTAAGGAAGGCGAAACATACCTAGATGCCGCCTCTCGAAAATTATATGAAGAAACATGATTGAATGAAACTATTGGTGACTTGATCATGGAACGAGAGGATGTTTTTGCGGTCGCTAGGTCAAAGCCAGCAATATGGAAAGAGAAATATTATTTGGTTATCTGCGCGTATAAAGAAAAGGTATTCGCAGCAGATTGGACTGATGAAGAGAAGAGTACCATTCAACGATGGAAATGGTGGACTCTAGACGAAATGAAATCTCAAAATGTGGATACTTTTAAGCCAGAGACTATTCCGGATTTGATGGCAACTATTTTGGAAAAACAGAAAAGTGCATAATATTTTTTTATCGGTATTTTGCCAATACAAATAGTTGCTCCTTGCGGTAGTTGAAAAAATAAGCTTCACTCAATAAGTTCCTTTTCTGTGCTACTTCCACAATACCACAAGGAGAGAGAAGTGATTAAGTTTGGATATACCATCGTATATGTTTCAGATGTTAACGAAGCGATTTCGTTTTTTGAAGAAGCTTTTGGCATGGAGCGAAAGTTTGTGACGGAAGAAGGTGATTACGGTGAATTAAATACCGGAGAGACAACACTTTCATTTGCATCTCACGAGCTGGGCGGCTCTAATTTCAATGGTGGCTACGTAAATGGTTCTATCTCAGAAAAACCTCTAGGCATTGAAATCGCTTTGGTTACTTCTGATGTCAACGCAGCTCATATTGCGGCACTTGAGTTTGGGGCAACAGAGCTAAAAGCTCCTGACCAAAAACCTTGGGGGCAAGTTGTTTCTTATGTGCGTTGCCCGGCTGGCATTCTACTTGAGCTCTGTACGCCAATATCCAGCTAAGTTATAACAAAGTTATCAAAAATGGCTCTTACAGTGCTGGATCTCCGTTGCGTTGCTAAGTGAATCTTAGATAGGTCGGTCCATCGAACTATAGAAATAATCAACGTAGAGCGCGAAGTTTTTTTCGCGTTTTAGTTTTTCTACAGCCTCGTTAGCCACCCAAGTAGGCTTTAAGTTGTACATAATTTTGTACATGTTTTTTAAACTAAAATAAACTTGTCTTGTTTATTGTACATGTTGAGTTAATTATAAAAATTGTTTCCTTTACTGAAGCCAGAAATAGCTTACAAAACTGTTTTAGATTCTGCCGTCAACGATGCAGATACTACTGTGATTACTCGCAGAGATTCGGACGATGCAGTGGTGATGTCTCTAGACTATTACAATAGTTTGATGGAGACTGTTCATTTGCTTCGTTCCCCTGCAAATGCCGGCCATCTTGAAAGGTCTATCAGCCAGTATAGAAATGGCAAGACTAAACAAAGGGAAGTAATCGGTGAGTGAGAAGCTGTCATCATGGACTGATGAGGCTTGGAAAAACTATTTGTATTGGCAGACTCAAGACAGAAAAAAGCTCAAACGTATGAATAAGTTAATAGCGGATGTATTGCGTTCTCCATTTGAGGGAATTGGTAAGCCAGAACCGTTGAGGGAAAATCTATCGGGGTTTTGGTCGCGCAGAATTGATGATACAAATAGGTTGGTCTATGCCGTTGACGATGGAGCAATTATTATTATTTCTTGTCGCTACCATTACTAAGCGTAAGGTAGCTAATAAAAGATTGAACAGAGGTGCCCCGACAATGTCATGCCGCTTGCATTTGCAACCTCCACTCCATACAAAATTTAGTTGCACCCACCCAGACACATACATTAAAAAAATGCAGCCAATTGTTGTTTGGTTACTTTTTCAAGATCAGTCTAATACCTTTAACTAGACCTGTTTATTTCGTCTGTCATACTTGATGTGAGTAACCTTCTTAGGAACCCCAAATGAAAACATTTATTAACGCAGATTTTGAGCAAGGTGTTGTTATTCTCCCCAGTGATTATAAATGGGTTAAATCGCCAATGCCTGGCGTAGAGAGGATGATGTTGGATCGAGTGGGTGACGAAGTAGCGAGAGCCACGTCGATTGTCCGCTACGCACCCAATAGTGAGTTTTCTTCACATGTGCATACAGGAGGAGAAGAGTTTTACGTACTTGAAGGCGTTTTTTCTGACGAACACCAAGATTACCCAGAGGGTAGTTATGTTCGCAACCCTATCGGCACTTCACACAGACCAAAGGTAGGTAAAGAAGGTGCCACCATCTTTGTAAAGCTACAACAGTTTAAGCCAAAAGATCTTGAGCAAAAAGTTATCAACACGCATTCACAAGCTTGGCAGCAAGGCCTAGTTGAAGGATTAAGTGTTATGCCATTGCACGATTTTGAGGGTGAACACATAGCGCTCGTCAAGTGGGCACCCAACACTCGTTTTAGTACTCACCAGCATTGGGGGGGTGAGGAAATATTGGTGTTAAAAGGTACTTTTTATGACGAGCATGGCGAATATCCGCGAGGCTCATGGATTAGGAACCCTCACCTTAGCAAGCATACGCCATACACAAAAGATGACGGCGCACTGATTTATGTAAAAACTGGTCATTTATAAACGGCTTCCTCGTTGCCGTTTTTTCTAGATGATTGGAGACAGACTAGCATGGGGAATATGTTGTGAAAGCATTGCGCAAATACCATTCAGCCGCTACTATTTAAAACTGAATACGTCTTTTGTAAAAATGGAACTAACAAGGTAGCAAGGCAAAATGGGTCTACAGGTAAGTTTTTGTTAGTGGATATTGAAAATGGCACTGAATAACAAACTTATAGTGGCGATATTGCTATTCATCAACCACCAAGCGGTCGCGTCCTTGCTGTTTGGCTAGATATAAGTTGCTGTCTGCGCGTGCGATTATGCCGTTTATGTCGTGATCCTTGCCTTTTTTATAATAAGCAACCCCCATAGAAAATGTCACCTCTATTTCTATTGGTGACGTATCACTCTTGGTACTATTGAACTCACTGCGCAGTTTTTCAAACAAGGCTTGTATAGCCTCTTTGTTCTGTTCGTTTGTTACAAATAACCACTCTTCACCACCGTATCTGCCGTATTGTTCCTTTGAATTAAACACCGCTTGGCAGGCTTTTGAGAAGCGTTTGAGTATCTGGTCACCGACTTCGTGACCATACTTATCGTTTATCGATTTGAAGTTGTCCAGATCCATTATGCCAAAACTCAAGGGAGTATTACCGTGCTCTGCTTGGCGATAACAGTCATTCGCATAGGCCAATACGGCGCGTCGGTTTGGGCTGTTGGTGAGATAGTCATGCAAGGCCATGCGTTTAAAGCGTTGCCTGTGCCACATTTGAATAAACATAAAACCCAAAGTCAGACAAACAAAAATTATCCAAAGCTTTTGCTGTCTCTCTTGTGTTTCAAGTTGCAAACTCTGAATTTCGTTTTCTTTGAGCAAGAGTGCGTTCTGGCTTTCTTTTAACTGCGTGTCAAATTTGATTTTGTATTTTTGAATATCTTGCGCTTGCTCGTTTTCATAGCGTTGTTCTAGTAGCGTGATCACTTCTTCAAGTTTATCGTAAGCATGTTTATAGTCTTGCTGGGCATATCGTATTTGCGCGTATATTTTGGTGTAGTCAATTTGCGAACGCAGCCGTTTGGTGTTTTTGATAAAGTCATACGTTGTGTCGAGTTTGCTTAGTGCTTCTGCATATGCGCCTAGCTCAAGTTTCGCGCGAACTTGGCCAATAATGGCACCAAATTCAAGTTCAGGGTCACCAGTCATGGCAAAAACTTGTTCGGCTTGCGCATATAAGTCGAGTGCATACATCCAGTCCTTATTTTCCAGAGCAATATCTGCCAGCGAAGCTTGTGCCCATGCCACACCGATATCATCATTCAATTTTTTACTTAGCGCCAAGGCTTCGTTCAGGTAGTTTTCTGCAGTTTCGTAGTTTTTGTGCGAGAAATAAGCACTACCCAAGTTGTATAGAATCACGGATTCACTAAATAAGTCTCGTATTTGTTTGGCTATTGCCAAGGCCTCTTCTGAGTATCGAATACCTAAAGGAAAATCGCCTAAATCAAAATAAATATTCGAAAGTTGCGTCAATATTTGTGAGAGGGCAAAAGTATCGTCTACGCTTTTGCTTGACTGGTAGGCTTTTTCAAGCGATTGAATAGCGTCAGCAAATAAGTCTCGTTCGTACTGATTTAAGCCAATTGCAAAGTAGATATTGGTAATTACATAGGGGTTGTCAGTTTTTTTTGCTCTTTCAATGAGTGGCAAGTACAAGGCATCAAAATCGACATCTTCGCCAAGTGAAAAGCGCAGATCAAGCTCGTTCACAGCAAGTAGATATAAAATATGATCGTTGTTTACGGCCTTAGCTTTTTGATAAATATTTTGATAGAGCATGTTGGCTTGCGCAATATTGTCTTGCTCTAATAAGTTCTCGAATTTGAGCACGGCTGCATGCAGATAGGCTTCTTGCCATTCGTTTTTTAAGGCATAGTCAATGAGTTGGTTTGTGAGTTCGATAACGCTATTGGGGTCGCTTGGGTGGCTAGTGTTTAACTCATCTATATAGCTAATCAAGGCATTTTCACTCGAAAACGTCGCAGGCAATTCGTCTGCTTTAGCCACAGCAATCAACGAAGCTACGTAAGCACAGCAAGCGATTTGCATGAAAGAAAACGCATTGTTAAAGCGAAAAATAGTGAAATTCCTTTTGAAAACAAACTACACAGCCTATCTTAGTATCAATATCGACTATAGCAACAAAGAATTGAGTTGTATGAGGTCAAAAGCAAACAAGTCGGTAGTGCTAGGGAATTTCAGGAAAGTTAGCCAAACGCTCAATGGTAGCAGAGCGTTTGGCTAGCTATGTATTTTATTTACATAGTGTAGTTGAGTTGAATATACATGCTGCCGCCATTAAATCCAAAAGGGGATTCTTCTGGATAAATTTGACCAGCATTACTTTCTGGATTGGGCACTTCATCTGGCACTGTGTCAAACAGGTTTTGCAGACCAAATGTCATCGAGAAGTTTTCGCTGAAGTGATATTGCGCTTCAAAGTCAACAAGGAATTTACCACTGTAAAATCCGTCAAAATCGCCAGTCACACCTAGGCCTACATCATTCCCAACTCCGATTTCACCAAAGTAACTGCCTCGAGCAACAAAATTCCAGTCATCTTGTGCATGAATACCGGTTAAGGTAAATCTGTCTTCTGGCAGACCATTTTCAATAGAGAAAATACGAGTTGCGCTTAAAGCATTTGAACTATTAGTGACTTCAGTTTCTGTGTGGTTGTATGAAAATAACACACGTGTATCACCTTCGTTAAGGTTTACCGGCATGCTCAACACGACATCAACACCTGTTGTTTCGGTAGCAAAGTCATTCACAAAAAAGTTGAAGCCAGAAATTGAACTTGCGCTCGCATCACCCGCTGCAACAATGTCATCAATAACATTTTGCAAGTTTGCTGCGGCAGCGCCGCCTGCGGCTAATGTGCCTGAAATATCAACGTTAGAGCCAAGCGTAATCCTGTCATCAATATCAATTCTGAAGAAATCTACAGTCAAATCTACACCTGAGTTTGAGTAGATAAAACCTAGGCTGTAGTTTGTTGACTCTTCCGGCTGCAATATTTCTGGAGAGGGGGCACCCGGTATTGCATTTGCAATTGCAATGGTCAGAGGGTCAGTGGGAGACAAGGTACCTGACTCCAATACGCCTTGAGATGTAACAATCGTTGACGTTCTAACCGAATTTGCCTGACCTGGAGTAGGGGCTCTAAAGCCGGTACTAACGGTTCCCCTTAAGGAAATAGAATCTGATAAAGTGATATGACTAGATAACTTGTAATTGGTTGTCGAACCGAAATCATCGAAATCTTCCCAGCGCAACGCCGCACCTAAAATCCAGCCATCGACAATATCGGCTTCCAAATCTAAATAAGCGGCGATATTACTACGATCGAACACACCTGCTGCTCGCGTAGAAAAACCAGCAAAGCCATCGACGGTCTCTCTAAATCCTTGACCAGCAAGATCGCCAGCTTCACGACTTTCTGGGTCACCCAAACCGACTTCGTATTCCTCTTCGCGCCATTCAAATCCAGCCGCAACATTCAGCTCTGAGGCCAAGCCGACTTCGACCGGATAGGCAAGATCTATGTTGAAATTGGTATCCGTTTGTATGTTAAAACCTGGGCTTATCCCGTCGTTCGCCACTGAGTTAGAAAAAGAAGGGTTGACGCTGTTTATAAAAAAATAGTCAGCTTTTGAACGCCCTGTGTGTGCGCTTACGTCATATGAAAAGCCGTTGTCAAACTCACCGCGCACACCAAATGCAATACTAGAGTCAGTGACATTTGCACCAAAGGTCGGGGTAAAACCGCCGGGGAACACTTCGGCTAAGGCAAAACACTCTTCGTCGAGTGGGCCGCCGTTAGATATAAGCTCAAATCCGGGGCTCGTTGTTGGATTGCCGTTAACAATATTGATAGTAGGGCAAGTAATGTCGTTGTTTAAGTTAGTGTCGCCAATCAACACAGTTTGGCCGCCGTCATTTGAGAATCTCTGTGAACGGTCACTGCCATCAGGTGTTCTAAAGAAGAAAATAGTGTGGACTTCTTTGTCTGCATAATTTGCGTAAGAGTACAATTCTGCATGATCGTTTAATTCAAGTCCTGAATTTACAAAAAATTTAAAATCATCTCTAATTTCAGCCGAGCCCCACGTTTGGGCAGGGTTGGCAATAGCTGGATTATTTACTGAAAGTCTGGCTGCATCGCCTCGTTGTACTTGTCGTTGTGTGGGTTCGTATTCAGAGTAATCCAAAGAAAGGTTAACAAAACCATCATCACTAAGTGGTAAGCCTAAGTTGGCTGCAAAGCGATAATTTTCACCGTCACCTTCAAATGTTGCGCCGCGACGAGCGGTAAGCGTAAAGCCATCTGCATCGTCTTTAAGCTGAAAATTCATTACCCCAGCAATCGCGTCAGAGCCGTATTGAGCGGCTGCTCCGTCTCGCAAAACCTGAACTTCTTTTAGGGCAATAGAGGGAATGGGAGAGATGTCTGGGCCTTGTGCACCATCCGAAACACCACTACCTAAGAATGCTATGACAGCACCTCGGTGGCGCCTTTTTCCATTTACCAACACGAGTGTGTGATCGGGTGGTAAGTTTCTTAAATTTGCAGGGCGAATGAATGACGCTTCATCAAGGTTGGGTTGCTCTGCAACATTGTAAGAAGGTACAACACTGCGCAGCATAACACTAAGATCGGTATTTCCCTGACTAGATAAGTCTTCAGAAGATATAAAGTCAACGGGTGCCGGTGTACTTGTTCCTGTTCGTCCTGAACGGCGAGAACCTAACACGGCAATTTTTTCTGTGGTCGCTGAATTGTCTTCAACGGTTTGCGATTCCTGAGCGGTAACCTCAGACACGGATAACCCAGATGCTATCGACAAAGCGATACACAAGGGACTCAAGCGAAATAGTTTATGGTGCATTTATACATCCTATTAATTGAATATGTGTAAAATATTGAATTTATTGTTTTTAATTTACGCACTGTCAAAAGACATTCACGTCAGAGGTGTCCATAACTATTCAGTTTTTGAGTAGTACTATTCAATAATTTCAAAAACATTTTGCGATCAGTAGTACCAGTTGGAAGGAAAATATAGATCCAGTTAGGGGGGAACATCTATCCTAATTTATTCTATTTAGAACTGCCTTTAAGCTTGCCAGTTTGTTAGTTGATCTAGAGAATGTGCACGCAAGAATGATTTGTCTACACAAACTTCAATCATTTGTAACCATTGAATAAAGGCATTTAAGTTGGATTGGTCTGGGATGACTTCTGGGAGAATATTATTATCATCCAAAAGGCGTAACGCGGAAAACTTGCGAAGGGCATCCGTTATGGCAATGGGTGGGAAGGTAAGCGCTGTGTTCGCCAAGGTTTGTAACTGTCGAAAATCAGCAATCTGGCGCTTGACTTCACTCTTACCGAGGTCGCCAATAGTCTCGATATTAAACTGTGACAATACCTTGGCTCGCTTTTTACCTACACCTTGAATGCAATAAACGGGAATAGCTTTAGACAAACCTTGCCAAAACTTTGGCGGAGAAGGAATATCTATGTCCCTTGGGCTGAACTCTAGTTCTAATAGCCAAGCATTTTGTGCCAAAGGATAGCGCTGAGTGGCGAGAAGGTTTGCTGGAATCGTCGCGCGATCTGGCTCCGATTGCCCCATTTTTACTTTAATTTTGTCAATTGCAAGGCTTTCTGAGCCACCGTGTACGGTATTGACTGCATTGGCAATCTCCGCATTGATAAGCCAGATTAGACTTTGCAAATCGCGTTTTTCAGACATTTACAATATCGTCTTAAAAGTAATTTCGACTTCACTGTATATATTGGCTGTGCTTTGTGTATCTTGCGGTGCTTTATTGCTTGCAGGCCGAATATTTATGCGTGTTTTAAGCAGTTTCTTAGGGTCAATCACACCAGCAAAGCGATTCGCAAGGGTAAAGTTATTATTTGAAAAAGTTTTCACTGTTGTGTTACTTGTAAATACTGATGCAGCGCTTCCCGTGGTCGTTGAGGCACTATTTTCTGACGCGCTTGCACGTTGATCATCGCCTTCTTGATTCGGAATGTTAAACGTGAGTTTCGCATTGATCTTGCCACTGTCAACCAATAATTTGGGTATGCCGTTACTCAGCACACCACTGAGCAGTTGTCGTTGTTTGTTTGCAACTTCTAGCATGGCAATACGACGGATGCGGTCAACGCCTTTTTGTGTCAGTTTTTTACCTTCATAATCTTCTTTTTCTACCAGCCTCAACTGCAGTTGCTCGTATATGGGGGGCTGTTCTTCTTTTTTATCAGACGCGGCTTGATAATTTGCGCCCTCGAAAATACCGTGCTTCTCGTCACTATCAAAGGGAAATATACTCGCTAAAAACTCAGTTAGCTGCGCCAATAGTTCGGGGTCGTCAAAGCACAAGTCTAGAAAAGAATCATCATCTAATGCCAGCAGAGAGTTTAATTCAGAAATTTTTTCTTGTTGTTCTACTTGCGACGAGAGAATTGCGCCGAATGTGTCCGAGATGAGTTTTGCCACAAACTCGGCAAAACCCAGCTCGTTAAGAGCTGAGTCAGACATAACATCATCCTTATTGATCTAATGGTAAATAGTCCGTTCGAAAGTTGATTTTGACACCACCAAATATATTGACGCGCGAACCTGAGCGATCCTGATCAGTTTTGCTCGTGGTCGACACCGTCACATTTGAGTACTTGGTAGAGGCCGACGCTTTTACCCATGGAGAGAGTGCAGAGCCGGTTTTCGCCCTTGCTCTCGCAGAAAAGGCTTTGCGGTTATATTTATTCTGCGTTTCTCGGCTAAACGACGAACCATAAGTGGTGAAAGTTAGGCGAGTTTCAATATCGCCATTTTCGATGACTAAGCGCAAAATGCCTTGTTTCACCATTTCTTTTAGCAAGTCATACTTATTGGCTGAAATGCGCAAGGCAACGGCATCTAATATTGAATCGTAGTTATTATCACCAGAGCTAGCAACTTTGTTGTCATTTGCTACGCCTGCTTCCGACGGCAAGGCGAGTGCGTCGTTCAACTGATTGGCTTGATCTTCGGTTAGTGTCGCCGTTCCACCATTGTTTTCAACCGCCGTCACTTTGTCTTGGTCGTCGACCGGCGCAGGGAGCGCTTTCGCAAGAAAGTCTAAAATCATCTCACCGCTGATATCATCTTTTGTGTCATTGATGAAAGCTGTCAGGGATTTACTGGTTTGTTGTAAAAGCTCGATAAATGCTTCGGTTTGGCGAATATTGCTGGATACCAATGCATCAAATACATCGGATATAAGTTTGGTTGTGAACTCTGGGAACCCAATTTCACTGAGTCGCGTTGCCTGAGTAACTGCTTCAGATGTTCCAGACATTGTACATCTCCTTATTGATTATCTAGATCGAATTGACATTTACTGCAGTCGTTTGTGGTTAGCTGTTCTGTGTTATACAGTTCAACAGCAATTAACTATACCCATTCCACTTCAACTTGCAGGTTTTAGCACCTGAAAATTATCGGAGATCCGCGTATTA
>NZ_JBHRSW010000021.1:21556-93594 GCF_042646125.1 Agaribacter flavus | reverse complement strand
CTTAATCAATGACCTCATTTTAGGGGCTCAACTTAGTAAAAGAAGAACGGTCTATTTTGATCGCTTACTGTGAAACTGACATTCCAAGGTATTTTGTAATGACTAGGAGCAGAAAAAGTCGTGATTTGCGCTAGCTCTCGCAATAGTTTGGGAGACAGCGTTGCCTGAATTTTTTGATAGGCACTTGCCGCTTTATCTGCAAATTGTTCGTCCGTCCAATTTCTTACCATATTTACCCCCAAGGCAATGGCTTCTATTTCATCAGCATCAAACATAATAGGCGGGAGGTGATAGCGTTTATCAATGACATATCCGACGCCTGCTTCACCCGAAATGGGCACCCCTGCATATTTGAGGTCATCAATATCTCGATAAATAGTACGCAGACTAACTTCAAATTTTTCAGCTAGGCTATTGGCGGTTACTGCGTGATGCATTCGCCGTAACAAATGCACAATTTCATTAAGCCTCTCCGCTTTACGCATATTCACTCCACTATTTAACTTAATTTGATCATAGCGAGAGTCTGCTGACACCAACTGTCATGAGTCAAGCCCTATCATTCAAAAACGTCAAAACTCGTGACGGATTAGACAACATACAACTTAAAAACAGAAGGAAACTTACAATGATTGGATATGTGACAGTGGGCACTTCAGATTTACCTCGTGCCTGCGCTTTCTATGATGAATTATTTGCAACAATCGGTGCAGGGCGATTTATGGAAGAGCCTGATTATTTTGTCGCTTGGGCTCGCTCTCAAAATGAGTGTGGTCTAGCCGTGACAATCCCGTTCAACAAACAAGCCGCGACCGTGGGGAATGGTACGATGGTAGCCGTGATTTTAGATACGCCAGAAGCAGTGCGCGCTTTCTACAACAAGGCACTTGAGCTAGGCGGAAGTTGCGAGGGCAAACCTGGCTTCAGGCCAGAAAATGCCTCTTCTGGCTTTTATGCTGCTTACTTCAGGGATTTAGATGGCAACAAACTCAATGCTTTTTGCATGGTTCCTGCTGAGTAAGAACAAAAAACGTTTATGCTCACTTGGATACGTCTTTGCAGTAACTCCAAGAACGGCAGGGCTACTTTTAAGTGTAGTCCCGCCGTATAACTGCAAGTGACTTTCGAATTGGAAAATTTGCCACTACCAATTATTCCAAATATTGTAATTATAAATTCCATACATCTTATTTATTTCGTTTTTAGGTAATTGTATCCTAACTCTGACGATAACTTATTAGTTCGGAGAAAATATGTCAGTGTCATCTCTTGTTTATATCGCTCATGGCGAAAAAGTCATTCCAGGTGCAAAAACCGTAGATATCGGAAATGACACACAACACTTACCACAGCATTACATAACCTATCATCACAATTTGAAATCTGTTGAAGAGATACTCAGTAAAATTTCATTTTCTGATGAAATACTATTGTTCTCAGGCATTAATGACAATGGTTTGTACATCCAAGTTGGTGTGATTGGAGAAGAGAATTATCAATTAGGTAACCATGAGTATCCACCCAAAATTGTTTATGGGAGGAAATGGCGAATTGATAGCGATACACCTAGCTCCGAAATCATCCAAACCACTATGCTCGCGATTAAGAAAGTCCGAGAACATGAGGTTCGTGAACTTTTTACTTGGACAGACAATAGATTAGCGATTAAAAGTGCCCCCCTTAGTTGCCATCAAGACATAAATATGTTGAAGAAAGCCGCATCCATAGAACCTACAGCTCTACCTTCAGAGCAAAATACTGAGCTCGACACACAGGTAAGAAAACGAATACGCCCACTTCGATTTTTAGGGCGAAAAATACTTATTCACAATGTGGTAACAATCGATTCTACTCGGTTTCTGTTTGAGTTTATCATAGAGAAACAGCCACTTACGACAAACTCAAATGACGAACAGTTCAAAGAATACAGTACCTTCGAGGCTTCACTTGTTCTAGATCAGAATAACATTTCAAGCTTGGAGTACATGCTGCTCGACACCTTGATTGCTCACAGTGATCGGTATGTAGAGGAAAATTTTGTGTTTGATAGTTTTCGCCGTTTTAGTAGAGCGCATTCTTTTACTTGGATTGCAGAACAATCTCGAAAAAGTCGCCCCTACAAAAAACACTTAGCCAATGAAAAATTCAAAGCAACATTTGAAAAAACTAACTACAAAACTGACCAAATACGCAAACCGGATTTGGGTGAAGGTCTATTGGCAGAATTAAATGTTAAAAAGTTATCTGCGCATCCAAATATCACTGGACATTTGCCAAAAGGGTACAAAAAAAATTTGGTGAAAAGCGCTTAAGTATAGTTACGATAAATGCTACATATTGCCATACAACCAAGGTAACAAAGACCGGGTCGTTGATTTGAGTGCTGCTAAGTTTTCTTTTTGATACCCATAAACACGTATCCCGAAAATAACCATCATGATTTGCTTTGCATAAAGAGCGCTATCTTCTACAGAAAACATGCTTTTGAGTTGTGAAGCATAGTTCGCTTCTATTGTTTTTAACTCAGCTAAAACTGAATGATAAATTTCGCGATTGTGAGAAGAAAGCTCTAACTGACTCTTAATTAAAAAGCACCCGCAATAATTAGTTTCTTTCGACACTTCGATTGTTTGGGCAAGTATATGTCGAATGCCTTCACAGACATCTTTGTGATCGGCTATATGCGCATTGACTTCTGCAACAGTGTTTAATGCATACCGTGATAAGGTGCGCTTGTACAAGCCATCTTTGCTATCAAATTCTCGATATAAACTCCCCGGTTTCAAACCTGTTGCATTTACCAGCTGCTGGATGCTAGTGCCATGATAGCCATATTGCCAAAACACTTCAGTCGCCGATGCTAACACAGCATCAAGCTGAAACTTTTTATTCGCCATTTAACTCATTCCTAGGGAAAACTCCGCGTATCAATTGAGCAGGATTGCAAAATTTCTTCGCGATATCCTGACTCCGTAAACGCAACATACGTATTAAACAACATTTTGAACACTCATTCAAAATATTTCTTGACGAAACAGCTATCGCAAAGTAACATTTTGAACAATCATTCAAAATTAAATGTATATAGGTAATATGATGACCTTAGGTAAACAACTAAACGAAGTAAAAGAAGCATCCGCACAAAACATTCCAGCAGACAAGTTAGAGGTTATGCTCGCCGAAACCGAAACATTAAAGGCAGCGGCGTTAGAAGAAAACGCACCAAAAACAGGTGATACTTTTCCCCACTTTTTGCTAACAGATCAGCTAGGCAAAAGCGTTTCTCTCGCTGAGATAATCAAAACAGGCCCTGTCGTTATTACTTTCTATCGCGGGGGTTGGTGCCCGTATTGCAATTTAGAGTTACGTGCTTATCAGTCTATTTTGGAAGACATCAGTGCCCAAGGTGCACGCTTAGTGGCTATCACACCTGAGCTTCCTGATGCCTCACTTAGTACTGCTGAGAAAAACGAATTAAAATTTTCAGTGTTATCCGATCCAAAATCCGAGTTTTCAAAAAAGCTGGGGATTGTCTTTTCATTGCCTGAGAGTTTACGTCCGATATATAAGGGCTTTGGCATAGATGTAGAGTCACATAATGGCGAGGGTGTATTTGAATTGCCTTTAGCGGCGACATTCGTAATTGCAGAAAACGGCAAAGTTGCCTTTGCCGATGTCAATGCAGACTACACCTATCGCACTGAACCAAGCAAAGTACTGGAAGTGCTTGCCCAATTAAAGTAATAAGCATTCACTAACCTTAAAGGTAAATAACTCATGGCTTACACTAATAAATATATTTGCATGGCAATCAAAACGATAGCATTGCTACTTTGCTTTAACGCCACTGCAAATCAAACGTCAATGGAAGTAGTCGCTACATTTAACCAAGATACACCCCCTGGCAACATAGCGATATCGCCTGAAGGACGCATATTTTTGAGTGTCCATGAGTTCTACTTTAAACCCCTTCGGGTTGTTGAACTACTGAAAGACGGTACTACCCGCCCTTACCCAAATTCAGATTGGGCATATGCTGCACAAGAACGAGAGCACGGCGGGTTATACGGTGTTTTAGGTCTGAACGTAGATAAGTTCGGCATACTTTGGATGCTAGACGTATCTGGCGATGAACACGCAGGACGACTAATAGGCTGGGATACCACAAAGGAAAAGTTGCATAAGGTAATTTATTTGGCTAAACCCGTAATTAAATCAACTAGCTTTCTGAATGACCTAGCCATAGATAGTAAAAACAATGCAATCTTTATTGCCGATACCGGCACTGGTTCGATTATTGTTGTTGACCTCAACACTGGGCACGCAAGACGCGTGCTTGAGAGCGCCGCACAAACCAAAGCCGAACCCTTGGATATGGTGATTGACGGAAAGCTCGTTAAGTTGGGAGGGCAAACTGCCCGACTAGGTATCAACCCCATAACCATCGATCACAAAAGCGAGTTTGTATACTTTGGCGCCATGACTGGCAGGAGTATCTATCGGATTAGTACTAAAGATTTACTAGACAATCAGTTAAGTGAAAAAGAGTTAGTTAAACGCATACAGCGATATGGAGACAAGCCTATTTCTGATGGGATCACAATAGACAATGCCGGCAACGTTTATGTGACCTCTATAACAGATGATTCAATTGGCATGACGCAAGCAGATGGCAACTATAAAACGCTGTTTAAACGAGACGACTTGTCTTGGCCAGATGGTCTAGCCATTGGTCCTAATGACTATGTTTACGCCACAATTAATGAGCTACACCGTTCGCCAGTATTAAACGACGGAAAAGCAGCCACTCTTGGAGAATTCAAAGTCATCAGATTTAAAGCCCTTGCAAAAGCAGAAATAGGCAGATAAACGTCCGATAAAAACAGTGATATGTGAAACACTCTGGCAAATGGCGACAATAGATTTACACACTAATAACAAATAGTTTTTTATCAATGACATTTTTTAAACGTTCTTCTATTCTCGCTGTAGCCTTGGCTACGCTCTCATGCACACAAGTTCCTCCTCAAAGTAAAGCTGCTAAATCCGAGCCATTGTATGCGCCTAATGAGCGCTCATTAGCCAAACACTATGAAGCGCCTGAATGGTTTAGAGACGCTAAACTGGGTATCTATTTTACTTGGGGTCCCTATACAGTTGCAGAAAAACAAAACGAATGGTACCCACGTTGGATGCATTTCCGCGCGACAGAAAGTGATTGGGAAGGTAAAAAACCCGGTTACCACCACGATCTACACGCATGGCATGAAGAAAAATTCGGTGAAGGCTTTGCTTATCACGACATGATAGATTTATTTACTGCAGAACACTTTGACGCAGAAGAATGGGTAGATTTGTTCGAGTTGGCCGGAGCGCGCTTTGCAGGGCCTATCGCCATGCATCATGACGGATATGCGCTATGGGACAGTGACGTGACCCCTTGGAACACCTCGGATACCACACCGAAGGTCGATGTGATGGGTGAGCTATATAAAGAATTAAGAAAAAGAGGAATGAAAACTGTTGCGACTTTCCACCACGCCAGACACCTCCAACGTTATCAAGGGATGAGTTTTCAAGAAGCTACCTCTAGGTATGGACATTTAGATAGTTACCATGCGTTTTGGAACTCTCACTACCCTTGGGATAAAGACCTAGCTACGTCTTCAACAGACCCTAAACTACGCTTGCTATATGGTAATTTACCTGAAGAACAATGGTTGGAAGAATTTTGGTTAGGCTCCTTACAAGAAGTCATTGATAACTATCAACCCGATCTGATCTGGTTCGACACATGGCTAGATTTAATCCCATGGGAAAAGCGCTTTGAGTTCGCTGCATACTATTTAAATGCTGCGCACACTTGGGGCAAGGATGTTATGATCACGCACAAAGATACTGATATGCCTGAAACTGTATCTGTCGAGGATTTTGAACAAGGCAGACGAAACTCCCTTACAGTGGAGCCTTGGCTAACAGATGATACTATTTCTTTAAATAGCTGGTCTTATGTAGAAAACTTACCAGTAAAAACATCGTCTCGCGTACTACACGATTTTATCGACATCGTATCCAAAAACGGGCAATTGCTACTTAACTTATCGCCGAGGTATGACGGCACGATTCCAGATGATCAGAGAAAAGTCTTAAAAGACCTAGGGGATTGGTTACGTGTTAATGGTGAAGCAATTTATGAAACGCGCCCTTGGCTAATCTATGGCGAGGGACCAACGCGTATGAAAGGTGATGGCCACTTTGCACAAGCTACCAAGTATACTGAAAAAGACATCCGGTTTACAACGCGCGGTGATCAAGTATACGCAATTGCACTCGGTACGCCCAAAGAGACTTTAACCATCGTCGCGCTAGCTACCAACAATAGTTTACAGGAAGAACCTATTACTTCTGTCACCTCACTCAATGGTGATTATGTTGAATCTTGGGTTCAGGAACATGACGGTCTCAAGATCACCCTTAAAAAGGGTGCTCCGACACAGTTAGCTTATGCCTTTAAGATTGGTCAATAGATGACCATCTTGTCTTTGCAAACAATCAAGCTCAGCAAGGCACTCTGTGCCTTGCTCTCGATCCTTTTGCTAAATGCTTGTGCAAGTAGCCACAACACTACTAAGCACTACGCATCAGAAGAAACATCATTATCCAAACACCAAGCCGCGCCGAAATGGTTTCGCGATGCTAAATTAGGCATTTATTTTACATGGGGGCCTTACACCGTCGCGGCAAAGCAGAACGAATGGTACCCTCGTTGGATGCATTTCGATATGCAAGACGAGGATTGGCTGGGAAACACCCCAGGATATCATCACGATTTGCTTGGCTGGCATACCGAAAACTTTGGTCATCCATCAACTACACCATATCACGAGTTGTTTCATCAGTTTACTGCTGAGCACTTTGATGCGGAAGAATGGGCGCAGTTGTTTTATGAAACAGGTGCCCGTTTCGCTGGTCCCGTTGCAATTCACCATGACGGCTACGCGCTTTGGGACAGCGCTATTACACCGTGGGACGTCAAAGACATTGGACCGAAACGCGACATAACCGGAGAGTTGGCTCAAGCACTTAGGAAAAGAGGCATAAAACTGGTAACCACCTTCCACCACGCCAGAAACCTTCAGCGGTATGCAGGCCTATCACCTCAAGAAGCGCTTGAACCCGCACCTTGGGATGACAGCATATATCACGCATATTGGAATTCCCACTATCCGTGGATTGAAGGCTTAGCAACAGCATCGGATGATCCAAAGTTGCAGCTACTCTATGGCAACATGGATGAACAAGTCTGGCTAGAAGACGTATGGTTAGGAATGCTCAAGGAAGTCGTTGACAAATACCAGCCTGATTTAGTTTGGTTTGATACTTGGTTAGATCAAATTCCTGAAAAATATCGTTACGAATTTGCGAGTTATTACTTCAACAAAGGTATCGAGTGGGGTAAGGATGTAATGATGACCCACAAACACACCGACATGCCTACTAGCTTTTCTGTTGAAGACTTTGAGCAAGGTCGAAGAGATGAATTGACTGACTTGCCATGGCTTACGGATGACACAATGGCAATATGGACTTGGTCTTTTACAAACAACATGCCACTCAAATCGAAAGAGCGAATCATTCATGAATTTATCGATATTGTGTCTAAAAACGGTCAACTATTATTAAATATTTCTCCAAGGGCAGATGGGAGCATTCCACAAAACCAACGTGACATCTTACGCGCGCTTGGTGCTTGGATGAAAGTCAACAACGAAGCGATCTATGAAACTCGTCCGTGGATAGTCTATGGTGAAGGGCCAACTCAAATGAAAGGAGATGGTCATTTTACAAAACCAGTCGCCTATGGAGAAAAGGACGTGCGCTTCACCACCAAAGGGGAAATGCTGTACGCCATTGCCTTGGGTACGCCCACACAAGAACTCGTTATCAAGTCTCTTGCAGATGATCTAAAACTGTACAAAGGGGAAATTGCGGCCGTTGAGGCATTGGTTGGTGATGTGGTTAAGAGTTGGTCACGAGATAGCACTGGCCTGCGCATTACTTTAAAAGATGCTGCGCCTAAGCAGGTAGCTTATGCTTTTAAAATCATTGAGAAAAAAACCTTGGCCAAAATGACCGGACTGGATCAAAGCTCTATGAACAAATAAAGTGAGTTAATACTCAGTGATAACAACACAGCAATGGCGACGCGCCTGTGTCGCCATTTAACGCCAAATCAACGTAAATCAAAATATCAATTATTGCTTAACTAGTTGTGTGACCCGGCCAAGATAATTCCAATCCATCACATATAGATTGCCAAGCTTATCGAATTTTGCTGTATGCGGTGCCAAGAATTCCCCCTGTTTCCATTGCTCTGGCTCAGCATGATAATTGCCACTCAAGCCCACACTGTTTTCGCCTAAATGGGCAACAATTTCATGATCTTTGTCTAATATACTGACCCGCCCCTTTAACTCAGCTACGATCATATTATCTTCCCAGAATGCGATTTTTCCGGGCATACGCAGACCTTCACTAATTACTCGAACAAAGTTTCCTTGAAAATCCCAATGCTCAATGCGGTTGTTGGCGCGGTTACAGATAACCAAGTACGGCTGCTCAAATCGCGTATCAATCGTGATATCGTGAGCTTGATGAAATCGTCCAATATCTTTCCCCCACCCGCCAAATGATTTTTTGTATTTTCCGTCATGCGTATAGATATGAATAAAGTTACTGCTGTATCCATCAGCTAAGAAGATGTCACCATCTGGGCCAACCGTAACGCTCGTCAGTGCCACACGGTACTCACCTTTATCGTTAGCTTTGTAAACTTTAGAATCTTCAACTATTTTTGTTTTGTTGATACTAAAGACAGTATTGCCTTGCAGATCAATTTTCCACATTTTGCCCTGAGTATTGCTTACCGCATAGATATATTCCCTACCCCCTTCTTTGCGAATAAGCATGCCGTGTACATCAGGGTACTGACCCTTGAGCTTTTTAACAAATTTACCGTCAGCCGAAAATTTAGCGATACCTTTAAATTGCCCATCACTAAAACTCACGTATAAATAGCCCTCTTCATCAAATACAATATCACCATGAGTTGCACCCAAGTGGTCTTCGCCTTGTTGATCTAGCCAGTTGTGGTTAACTTTGAAGATAAACTCCCCCTGACCAATGATGGCGCCCTGCTTCATTGTGTCCAGTTGAACCGCTGGATTTTTGCTATGCACACCTTCGTGAGCAAGCACCGCACCATTCAGCGCTAGGGTGGCGATTAACAAAACCTGTTTTTTCTTATTGAACATAGTTAGGTAGCTCTCTTAATAATTGTCTTAGCCTTGAGTATTGAAGCTATTAATGACCATTTTCTGGTTACTTACTTTGAGTTTGCTAATAGCCTCTTGGCTAAGCTGAGTGTGAGACACATCCAGCTTTTGCAGGTTTTCTGCACTGGCGAGTTTCAACAACTGTGCATCTGTAATAGAGCTTTTGCTGAGCTTCAGCCACATCAATTGTTCACTAATTTTTAGCAAACTTTGCAGCTTTTCATCGCTGAGTTCATTCGCATAATCAGCGTAAATTACATTCACATAAGGTTCGCCTTGTTGCACTCTACTAATGTGAAAACCCGCTTGCTCGAGTTCGGCAATCAGCTGTGGCGATATTTCATCTATTGTTTTAATCACATTCTGCTCGCCAAGGCCAAGCGTTTCAATAAGCAAACTAGTCAACTCTTCACTTGTATTTAACTTACTCACATTAGTCACATTTTGCGCACCATTTTCGATCCACCAGCCGATCAGCGCCACCTGCTGTTCAGTTAAAGGCGTTTTACCCTCGGCAGGCATAAAGTCATCATGGTATTCAGGCAGAGTGATTCGTCTGTATAGCTCACTAGTTTCAAGTCCATCTGTTATTTCCACCGCCATCATCGTGGCTTCATAACTGGCAACACTATATTGACCTTTTGCTTTTGAGTCGTTGTGGCAGCTACTGCAGCGTTGTTGCAATATTGGAGCAATAACATGAGGATAAACATTGGCTTCTTCCAAAGAATTAGGTTTAGAACCTTGCACCTCCATGCCTGCAATTTTTTTGACAAAATCTGGCGCATGCTCCACTAGAAACGTTTCACCGTGCGTCATATTTGCGCCATAGTGCCCAGTGGCAAACAACAAAAACAGTTGTAGAAAGGATAAGCTAACAATGGCCTTGCCGTGTTTGTGCTCCTCTTTTGGCGATATTTTTCCAAAATAAAACCAGCAAAAAAACGCACATAATATAAGGCCTATTGCCCAATTTCTGTGAGTAGCAATAGCTTGTTCGCTGTAACCGCCACCCAAGGATAACAAATAGCCCAATAAAGCAGCACCAGCAGCACTGATCGCCCCCCACAACCAAACAGTTTTAATTAGAGGACTGCGTTTTTGTTTCTTATAAACTGCATAAATTTCTATACAAGCGGCCATCAACAATATGCCCAAGGGCAAATGCAGTAGAAGAACATGAAATCGGCCTAAAAATTGAAAAAAGTCCATATAAAAACCTCGAAATCAGCTAAATCAAATGATTAGCTCGGAGTTAAGCCAATAGTTCTTTAACTACATGACCATGTACATCAGTTAAACGAAAACGCCGTCCCTGATACTTGTATGTTAGGCCTGTGTGGTCAATACCCATTAAATGCATGATCGTAGCTTGCAGGTCGTATATATGCACAACCCCCGGAACATAGTGATGTTTATCTGCCGCAATAGGCTGACCATCTGCATTCACAATATTGTATCCGTAGTCATCTGTCTTACCGTATATGAGGCCAGACTTGACACCTCCTCCCGCCATAAACATGGTAAAGCAACGAGGATGATGATCACGACCATAGTTTTTTTCTGTCAATTCACCTTGACAATAACTCGTACGACCAAACTCCCCCCCCCATACCACTAGCGTATCGTCCAATAATCCACGTTGTTTCAAGTCAGTAATTAAGCCAGCTGTAGCCTGATCAACATCTTTTGCTTGTTTGGGTAATGCGTCTGGAATATTGCCGTGCTGATCCCAACCAGTGTGATATAGCTGAATAAACCGGACATCTCGCTCGACAAGCCGTCGAGCCATTAAGCAATTTGCTGCATAGGTGCCGGGAGTACGCGCATCTTCACCATATAACTTGAAGGTATGCTCAGGTTCGTCCTGAATATTGGTTGCATCGGGGATAGAATCTTGCATGCGATAGGACATCTCATATTGAGAAATACGAGACAAAATTTCTGGGTCACCGCTACGTTCATACTCTTTTTGATTGAGTTTCATGATTCTATCGAGCATTCTGCGGCGTGTAAGTCCCTCGATACCATTAGGATTATTGAGGTACAGCACAGAATCTGCGCCTGAGCGGAACTGTACTCCTTGGTAGTCTGACGGTAAAAAGCCACTCCCCCATAGTCTGGAGTATAAAGGCTGACTATTTGTTCGCCCTGTTCCTCTTGATGTCATTACAATAAACGAGGGCAGATTATTGTTTTGTGAACCCAAGCCATAGCTTACCCAAGCACCAAAACTTGGGCGACCGGGCAACATGAAACCCGTTTGCATAAGCGTAATGGCTGGATCGTGATTAATAGCATCGGTCGCCATTGAATTTATGATACACAAATCATCACTTATACCCGCAATATTGGGCAATAAATCACTAAACCAGGCGCCATTTTCACCATATTGCTTAAAATCCCATTTAGAACCACAAATGGGAAATGAGCTTTGATTGGCGGTCATGCCAGTAAGGCGTTGTCCATTGATCACCAAATCAGGTAACTCTTGTTTGTGTTGTTCTCTTAACAGCGGTTTGTAATCAAATAAGTCTTGTGTTGACGGTGCACCACTTTGAAATAGATAAATAACACGCTTAGCTTTTGGTAAAAAATGAGGTGCACCCAAGTATCCGTGATCAATTCCAGCGTTGGCTAACATGGGTACGCCACTACTCATGGCAGCCGCTCCTGCCAGAAAACCAGCGCCTGTTCGCAGAAACTCTCGGCGATTTAAAGATTTAGAATTCGTCATTATTATTGTCTCGTAATAAATTCGCTAAGATTCATAACAGCAGAACTCAACACCGCGTAAGCAGCAACATCAGCCTGGTATTCATTCGTTATTTCACTGTTATAAGCTCCCACATTCAGTAATGCACGAGCACGATCGGGATCGGCAATGAACTCTTGATTTACTTCTTCATAAAAACTCAGTAGTTCTTGCATTTCTTCGTTTTCCAAATCTCGATTTAGCAAATTCCTCGCTATATAGTTAATGCGCTGTTCCGATTCGGGTGTGTATTGATAAGCTTTATGTGCAAGTACCCGAGCCGCTTCGACATATTGAGGATCATTGAGTAACAACAAGGCTTGTAAAGGTGTATTTGTACTTTGACGACGAGACACACAATAGTCTTTTGTCGACGCGTCAAATAAAGTCATTGAAGGGACGCCCACTGTGCGTTTCCAATAGCTATAAATCGATCGTCGATACAGTCCTTCTCCGCTACTTTGCTGGTAAGTACCTTTAGCCGCTATTGCTTCCCACAATCCATCAGGTTGGTATGGTTTAACACTGGGACCACCTAACTCATCAACAAGTAGACCAGACGCTTGGAGGGCACTGTCTCGAATTGCTTCAGCGCTCATTCTTGCACGAGTGCCACGCGCCAGAAAAATATTTTCAGGATCCTCAGGGCTAATGTCTGCTGGAATATCTGAGCTTTGCTTGTATGTACTCGACGACATCATAAGCTTCATCATGTGCTTCATGTCCCAACCCGAACGTTTAAATTCAATTGCCAACCAATCAAGCAGCTTGGGGTGTGAAGGTAACTCACCTTGATTACCAAAGTTTTCTGACGTGCTCACAATCCCCCTACCGAACACAATTTGCCATAATCTATTGACCATTACTCTCGCCGTTAGTGGATTGTCCTCTGAAGCTAACCATTGAGCCAAGCCTAGACGATTTTGAGGGTACTTGCCCTGTAGGTCACCAAAATATGTAGGGATGTTGGCGAGCAGTACTTCAGATGTTTCAGGTTGACTGTAATCCCCTCTATTCAGCAAATATGTTGGGCGAACAGGCTCATCCGCAGGAGCAACATCTTGCATTACCATGGTTATCACTGAGTGATGAGCCTCTAATCGATGCTGCTTTTCCTGCATAACAAAATAGTCTAATTTGTCTTTCAGATAAGTTTGGTTATTACTTAGTTGTTCGGTCGGATAGGCTTTGTTGCCATTGCCCTCTAATCCCCAAGGAGATAAATTGGCGAGTTGTAATATGGCACGTTCATCCAAGGTTGTGTCAAAAAAGTGAACTTCGTCAATATCTCTCCCGCGATACTGATTTGGCTCACTAAAGGGCGTTGCACCAAAATTCAATCGCGTCCAACCGGGATCAGTGTCCCCACTCAAACTGTCTTTAAGCACTTTACTTTGCAATTTTTTCCCATTTAAAAACAGTTCAACGCCTGCGGCTTTACCCTTACCGTCATACTGAACATATACATGTTGCCATGCATTAGTATCGGGTAAAGCTTGAGAAACGACCTTCAGAGCAGAGTCTGGCCAAGCATTGATTACGGTAAATTCTAATTGATTTTGCGGATTTACACTTAAATCAAAGCCTCTATTCGCATTGTGCGACAACATCGAAGCAAGCTTGAACCCTTGGGCGGGAGAAGAACTAACCTTCACCACGGGTTTGTCTTGATACTCTGGAATACTATCAAGGACAGCTAACTCTTCATCAGAAGGCTCACGGGTCCAAAGACTGATGGCAAGGGCTTGACTGTTTTTGAAGCTTGGCCGATGGAGTGATTGCAGAAACCCTGTATATTTGCCAGTTCCAGAGAAACGCAGTGCATTGCCGTATTTCCCCGGTACGACCAAGGTATTCGCTAAGTCCACATTTGCATTTTTACTCGCGTAACGCTCGTCGAACGTGAAATACTTTCCTCTATTGTGACTGAGCTTATCTGCAAGCTTTTGATCCAAATTAGGGGAAGTAAATTGCACGGCATGCTCACTTTCTAGCGCCTTCAAACTGCTATCTAAATCATTAATTTTCTCTATCAACTGACTGGCTAGCTGCCTGTTCTCGTCATCAGCATAATAGTGAACATAAGGTTTCGATGTGAGACCAGTAGATTTGCCTACTTCAGTAGTATTATTGAAGAATGCAAACATTCTGTAATAGTCTTTTTGAGAAAGTGGGTCATATTTGTGGTCATGACAACGGGCACAGGCCATTGTTTGACCCAAAAATGTAGTCGACGTCACATCTATTTTGTCGGCAATATATTCAACCCTAAATTCCTCTGGAATAATGCCGTCTTCGTTGTTTAAAGCCGTGTTCCGGTTAAACCCTGTCGCGATTATTTGTGATTTGCTTGGCTTCTCCAACAAATCGCCTGCGAGTTGCTCTGTCATGAATTGGTCAAATGGCATGTTTTCGTTAAATGCATTTATCACCCAGTTGCGCCATGGCCACATGTTTCGCGGACCATCGTTTTGGTAGCCGTCGGTATCGCCATATCTAGCCAATTCTAACCAATAACTTGCCATTTTTTCGCCATACCGTGGCGATGCAAACAAGTCATCTAGTAAGCGGTTGTATGCATTTTCTGACTGGTCACTCAGATACTTATCCATTTGCTCTGCGGTCGGTATAACCCCTGTTACATCGATAAACGCACGACGAATCAGTGTTGCCTTATCTGCCTCATCACTAGATGACAGACCCTCATGGCGCATTTTATTTAAGGTAAATACATCAATATCATTGCTCGGCCAATCACTGTCTATTTCGGGCAAAGCGGGTTGCTCTGGCGGTATATACGCCCAGTGCTTTTCATACTCAGCGCCTTGATCTATCCACGCTTTAATTATTTGTATTTCTTGCTCCGTTACGCTCGTATGAGACGAAGGAGGAGGCATGATAAAATCGGGATCTTCAGAAATAAGGCGTTGATATACTACACTTTGTTCAGCATCGCCCGGCACAATTGCCTGTGAGCCATCCTTAAACTTTTTATACGCAGTCTCTGGAGAGTGAAGTTGTAAATCGGCTTTGCGGTTTGCGGCATCTTGCCCATGACAACCGAAACAACGGTCAGACAAAATCGGTTTTACTTGTAAACTATAACTGACGGGTTCATCTGAATTAAAGGTCTTACCAAAAGTACTTGATTGGGTTTGCTGCTCGTTATTACATGCAACTAAACTAAAACCAGTCATCACTACCAAGCTTAGTTTAGCCAATAAGCACAGTCGTAATCTCATATTTACAGCTCATATTCTTACTTTTTGATTTATGTATATAGTATTGTCTTCAGTGTTAAATGTGTTTCTTAAAATTTATATTTATTTTAATTTTTTTAACAAAATAATAGGATCTATTGACCTTTGGTGTGCAATTTTGCAGCGGTTTGTGCTTCATTTATACAATACAGAGCGACTGTCGTGTAGTTGTTCTGCATCAAGGAACGAACAAGTATAGTAAAACAAAGAATAAGCTGTACTAATGCCCTTTTAAGATTGAGAGCGTGTCGAAGGGGAGATTTGAATTTTTAAGCAAGCGGCATAGCTACCTGTCTATGCCCTTGCCGAAACTAAGGTACAACGCAAAAACGCTGTATTTGCAACTAGATGTTTTCGTTTAAAAACTCTTTTAACTGCGTTTTTGACAGTGCACCAACTTTTGTCGCTGCTACACTGCCATCTTTAAACAATAGTAAAGTTGGGATGCCACGAATACCATATTTGGGTGGTGTTTCGTTGTTGTCATCAACATTTAATTTACCAATTGTTACTTTGCCTTCGTATTCGTCAGCAATTTCGTCTAGAATAGGAGCGATCATTTTACACGGGCCGCACCATTCTGCCCAAAAATCCACTAATACAGGACCAGATGCATTGATTACATCGGCTTCAAATTTGTCGTCACTTAACGCGATTATTTTGTCGCTCATTCTTTTCTCCGATTTAGGAATTTGTAGAATTTCTTTTCTGTCATTACCTAATAGTGTTATATAGAACCCGTTTTTAATGCAAGCATTGATAAGCTATAAGCTATGCCAACAACACATTTAACAGATACAAATTTTGATTCGCTTCCGCTCCACCCGCAAATACTATCTGCGTTAAAGGAAGATAATTACACGCAATGCACGCCCATTCAAGAAATGAGCTTACCACAATTACTCGCTGGCCAAGATATTGCCGGTCAGGCGCAAACTGGAACCGGTAAAACAATGACGTTTTTACTGGCAACGTTTCACCACTTGCTCAATACGCCCTCTGAATCGAAAGATCATGGGCCTAGAGCAATTATCATGGCGCCTACACGTGAATTAGCCATTCAAATTTATAATGATGCTAAACCATTGAGCAAGCATACCAATGTCACACTTGGGGTGGTATATGGGGGCGAAGGCTACGAAAGTCAACGCCAGCAATTGCAAGACGGCGTTGACATTCTGATCGGTACAACAGGCAGAATTATCGACTACTATAAGCAAGGCGTGTTTTCACTTAAGAATGTACAAGTAGCCGTGCTCGACGAAGCCGATAGAATGTTCGACCTCGGCTTCATTAAAGACATTCGCTATTTGTTTAGACGGATGCCCGAACCAGCCAAACGTTTAAATATGCTATTTTCTGCAACGTTGAGCATGCGCGTGCAAGAATTAGCATACGAACACATGAATAACCCAACCAATGTGCAGATCGAGCCAGAGAGCAAAACTAATACACGGATAACCGAAGAACTGTTCTACCCATCAAATGAAGATAAAGCCCTATTATTATTGACATTGATGGAAGAAGAATGGCCAGACAAGGCAATCATATTTGCCAATACAAAACACGATTGTGAAACAGTAGCGGCTTGGTTAGAAGCCGATGGTCATAGAGTGGGTCTATTAAGTGGTGACGTTCAACAGAAAAAGCGTATTTCCATATTGGATGATTTTACCCAAGGGCACTTAGACGTACTGGTTGCTACCGATGTCGCCGCTCGTGGTATTCACATAGAAAAAGTTACACACGTTTTTAACTATGATTTACCCGACGATGCAGAAGATTATGTACACCGCATTGGACGCACAGGTAGAGCAGGTGAATTGGGACATGCTATCAGTTTCGCTTGTGAAAAATATGCCCAAAACCTGCCGGCTATCGAAATGTATATCAGTCACGAGATTCCTGTAACTGACTACAACCCGAACTTGCTTTTAGACGATGTAAAACAGCCTAAATTTAGAACGAGAAATAGTCGTCCGCGAAACACTGGACGTCGCGATAACGGACGTGGAAAACCCAATCGGAAGCGCGCTCCCAAAAAAAGCCATGACTCATAACAACGTAGCAGGATGAATAAATATTAGTATGGGTGAATACCAACCAGCCGTGATGCAAGATGAGTATTACGCCGCAATAGACCTCGGCTCAAACAGCTTTCACATGGTTATTGTAAGAGTACTCTCAGGTAGCGTACAAATTGTTAGCAAAAATAAACAAAAAGTCCGTTTAGCGGCTGGTTTGGATGACAACAATACCTTGAGCACAGAGGCGATTGAGAGAGGCTTAAACTGCATTAGAAATTTTGCAGAAAAATTGCAAGATATTCCCCCTGCCAATATTAAAATTGTCGCCACCGCCACTCTTCGATTAGCGACAAATGCCAAGGACTTTGTTGTCCCAGCAGAACGCATTCTCAACCACAAAGTAAACATAATAAGTGGTGAAGAGGAGGCAAAACAGATCTATCTAGGTGTTGCTTACACGTCTGCTAACAAAGGCAATACACTAGTCATCGATATTGGTGGAGCCAGCACAGAAGTAATTATTGGCCGCGATTTACAAGCCTTACATTTAGCCAGCTTTAACATGGGTTGCGTGACTTTCATGGAAAAGTATTTTCCGGAAGGTGAAATCAGTGCCTCCGGTTTTGAGCAAGCCATCTCCGATGCATCGAACATTCTAGATTCTGATATTGATGTATTTAGATGCTTTGACTGGGAGCAATGCCTTGGCGCATCGGGTACTCCTCAGGCGGTCACCTCTATTTTAGTCAAGCGAGGAGTAAGTGATGCTATTCGCCTAGAGTACCTTTATCGCTTAAAACAAGAGTGTATTGACGCGGGGCATATTGGCAAACTCAGCATTGAGGGGCTTGCTGCTTCGCGCCAAGGCATATTCCCAAGTGGTCTGGCTATTTTGATTGCTCTATTCGAATGTTTGAAGATCGAGAACATGCAGATATCGGGTGGAGCACTGAGAGAAGGTATATTTTATGGCATGCTTGACACTTATCAAAAGAGCGACCGCCGCCAACAAGGTATAAATCAACTCATCAACCGCTTCCATATTGATAGTGGACAAAGCAAACGAACACAAGAGCTAGCCATTCGCTTGTGCCAAAGCATGTGTAGTCAAACTAATTTCTGTGATTTTGATACGGAAGTAGTAACAGCGGCTGCCGCTGCCTTGCATGAAATTGGTTTGCACATTGGTTTCAAAGCCTACAATGAACATGGTGCTTACATCTTAGAACACGTTGACCTTACGGGTTTTACTAAACTACAAGCTATGATGATAAAAGATTTGGTTAGACTGCATCGCGGAGACATCGATTTAGCTCCGATTTATCAGTACAAAGATAGCCTGCAAACCACCTTGATCAATGCTATGCGCTGCTTACGAGTAGCGGTATTGCTCACCAGTAGACGTCGCAATGATGCTATACCAGAACCCAAGTTAAAAATTAACGGAGAGGAATGGCAACTTGTATTTCCATTGGATTTTAAAATACGCCATCCAATGATCCATACCGAGTTAATTCATGAGTGCTGGCTGCAGCACCGTGCAGGTTGGCAATTGAAACTTATCGAAGCTGCCTGAACGATACCAACCAAGCGGTCAAGGCCACGATACCCAAAACAACACTGTAAAAAACCTGATCTTTAAAAACATAGAGGCTCAGGCTTGCAATACTCGCTACTACGGCCAACTGTCCAGCTAACCTTGCTTTTTGAATTTTGGTTCGATGCTGCTGTTCTTCCCTATGTTGCACAGCAAGCTGATTGGGTAGCGCCCTTACTTGGCGTAAACTATCAAACAATAGATCTGGCATTTCGGGTAATTTTTCACTCCAAAATGGCAAATTTTCTTTAATGTTCTTGAACATCGCTTTTGGACCAATCTGCTCTTTCATCCATTTTTCAAGAAAGGGTTTGGCGGTTAACCACAAGTCAAGCTGAGGGTATAACTGACGACCTAAACCCTCCACATACAACAAGGTTTTTTGCAGCAATACTAATTGCGGCTGAACTTCCATATCAAATCGCCGAGCGGTATTGAAAAGTTGCAATAAAACATTGGCAAATGAGATCTCTTCTAGCGGCTTTTGAAAAATAGGCTCGCATACAGTACGTATCCCCATTTCAAAATCATCAATATTTGTATGCGCAGGTACCCAGCCTGAGTCCACATGAAGCTCTGCGACTTTGCGGTAATCACGGTTAAAAAACGCAATAAAATTTTCCGCCAAATAGCGTTTATCTTGCTTGTTTAAGGTGCCGACAATGCCATAATCTATGCCAATATACTGTGGATTGTCTGGGTTTTCTCTTGAGACAAATATATTGCCGGGGTGCATATCGGCGTGAAAAAAGCTATCTCTGAACACCTGCGTAAAAAATACTTCCACCCCCCGCTCAGCCAACAATTTTAAATTGGTGCCTTGGGCAATTAAAGCGTCAATATCTGAAACAGGCACGCCGTAAATTCGCTCCATAACTATGACATTTTTTCGACAGTAGTCACTATAAAACTCAGGGACATACAGTGCCTCAGAATCCTCAAAGTTGCGTCGAATCTGGATACCGTTTGCGGCTTCTCTCAATAAATCTAGTTCGTCGAGTATCGTGCGTTTATACTCTTGAACCACTTCTACTGGCCTTAACCGTTTGCCTTGTGGAAGCCAACGTTGAACAAGCCGAGCAAAATACAAAAGTAAATCAACATCAGCCTCAATCGTTTGACGAATATTGGGACGCAGTACTTTTATCACGACTTTTTTACCGTTCGGTTTTAATGTCGCGGCATGCACTTGCGCCACCGAAGCAGAAGCAAGGGGTGTCAATTCAAAGTCTTCAAATAAGTCTTCAATATTATCCAACTCTAATGCTGACTCTATAAGCGACTTTGCATCTAACGATTCGAAAGGCGGCACCTTGTCTTGCAATACACTCAGCTCGTCCGCAATTTCAGGGCGAAACAAATCTCGCCGAGTAGACAGCATCTGCCCAAACTTGATAAAAACTGGTCCGAGAGTTTGCAAAGCCAGTCGCAAACGGCGGCCATGGTTTTCCTGTTTGTGCCGATTCGGCAGCCAAAAAATACACTTTCTCATCCACCTAAAGTAGCGCGGTCTGAAGCGCTTTGGGATCAGCTCATCCAAACCATAGGTCAACAATGCAGCACCTATTTTGTAAAAACGACGTAGCTTCATCTTACGCTCGATCCCTTTCTAGTTTTTCAATTCTTGCCTTCATCCGTTCTACGTCGCTTTGCAATACTTTTACTTGGTCAATGAAGTTGTGGAGCATGATTGGTCTAACCGCAACGGGTTTTTCTTCTAGACAGGCATCGGATAAGGTGCGCATACACAGGGCATGCTGCTCTCGTATTTTTTCTTTCATTGCCTTTGCTAGGGAAAACAACTGATGCGCGGGCACATCACCAATATACTTCGAGACAATATCTTCTAAATCTATGTCTAGCTCTGCAAACAAGGCACTCAGTTTTTGTAGCAGATACAAATCACCATAAAAATCTAACTTTCCCTGCTTAATCAGGCGGGTAAGCTGGCTTGTTTTTTTTAGCTCCGGTAAGGCTTCAACAGATACACTAACATAGCAGTGCCGCTCGTCTATGCTCTGTTTCTGCTCTTCGCTCCAATCATCATCGACACACACATCAAGATATTGATGCACTTGGTTATTACTTGCGTTTTGTTCTCGAGAGGAAGAAAAATATAAGCTAAAACTTAAAGCCAGCTCCTGAATATGTATCGTACAGCAGCGCCCTGCCAAAGGCTCAATAAGCTCGTCACCGTTAATGGCAAGGCTTAAAGCGGAATTCATTGCAAATTCGATTGCGGCAGATATTGCTTGCTTGGCTGGCATACTAAAACTTAAACCCTCTGTGAAGTGCGACTATACCGCCAGTCATATTCGTATAGCTGGTTTGTTCAAAGCCCACTTGCTTCATCATATCTTCTAGTTCTTCTTGAGGTGGATGCATACGAATCGACTCAGCTAGGTACTGGTAGCTGTCCCCATCTTGTGCCACCCATTCACCCATCTTCGGCAATACATGAAATGAGTATGCGTCGTAGACCTTACTTAAAGTTTCGCTTGTTGGTTTAGAAAACTCTAAGACCAACAAGCGCCCACCCGGCTTCAGTACCCTATACATACTTGCCAAGGCTTTACTTTTATCCGTCACGTTGCGCAAACCAAAGGCTATGGTGATAAGGTCAAAATGGTTGTCAGGGAAAGGCAGCGCCTCAGCATTCGCTTGCACGTAATGCAAGTTCCCAACGATCCCTTTGTTGATCAGCTTTTCTTTTCCAACCGTGAGCATGGAATGATTTATGTCTGCAAGGATGACCTGACCTTGCTTACCCACAATACGACTAAATTTAGCAGCCAAATCGCCTGTTCCACCAGCCAAATCAAGTACTCTATGACCAGGTTTTACACCACTACAGTCAATTGTATATCGCTTCCACAGTCGGTGTATGCCAAAGGACATCAGATCATTCATTACATCGTACTTAGCTGCCACCGAATGAAACACATCGGCGACAAAATTTACTTTCTCATTTTTATCGACTTGCTTGTAACCAAAATCAATGAGTTCTTTTTCTGCTTTTTGCTGTTCATTAGGTGAGGACGAGGCGTCTATTGACATGATGGATAACTCATTGAATTGTTGTTATAAAACATGGCCAGTAGTGTATCGCAAATTTACTAGTGCCGCTATAAACGGCTCAATGCTTTATTAGGGTCTGTTGGCCTTTGGTGTGCAGTAGTGCAATAGCTGGCTACCGCACAACAGAGTAACAACCAATGCAACGGAAAAAGTTAGTCTGTTTCCGCAAGTACAAAATTGTCACCCACACTAAACGCAAGGATTTGGCTGATTTCTTGAAAAGAGAGCCCAGATGTTGTTTGCCAGTACTGAAATGCTGATTGAATGGTGGAAAGGCTGCGTTTTGAACGTACCGAACCAGAAATCAAATCATGGTGGCGAAAATAAGTCTCAACGTCACGAGATAAAATAAAGGTATCTACTCCTAAAAAACGCAAAGCATAGGCACCAGTATTACCACCAAGGCGAGCACCATGTGATTTTAGAAAATCCCATAAACCCACAATATCACTGGGATCACGTTTAGCTACAAATGCAGCAAAACTACCATGCTCGTCACTGACATCCTTTATCATCAGTGCATTTTCTCGGATAGTGCGGACTTTAGTAAGATTTCTGATTATCCTAGGGTCGCTGGCTTTTTTCTCTAGCATTTCGTCTGGCATCATCAATATTTTGTCAATATCAAACTGAAAAAACACCTCTTCGAAAGCCGGCCACTTTTGTCTCACCACGCGCCAGACAAAACCTGACTGAAACACCTTTTTACTGAATTCGGCTAACCACCGGTCATCACTAATACCCAACAGTGCGTCCATTTCAAGCGGCTTTGACACCATGGCAAGAAGCGCATTTTCGCCCCCCTTGCGATCCGAAGCCCGTTGGTAAATTTGTTCAAAATGCTCGGTCTTGTCCATGACTACGCCGCGTCACTCTCGCCAATACCAGAATGCCTCAATAGCGCGTCAATGTTTGGCTCTCGACCACGAAAGGCCTTGAACAAATTCATAGGTTCATCAGAGCCGCCCTTCTCTAAAATATTGACTAAAAAGTCTCGTCCTGTGTGCTTGTTGAAAATTCCTTCTTCTTCAAATCTAGAAAAAGCATCAGCAGACAATACTTCAGCCCATTTGTAACTGTAATACCCCGCAGCATAGCCACCAGCAAAGATATGAGAAAAACTATTTTGAAATCGATTGAATTCAGGCGGAATAATCACGGCAATTTTACGTCTAACTTCGTCAATAAAGGCCTGTACATCTAACTCGGCAGTATTTTGCATATGCAAGGTAAAATCAAACAAGGCAAATTCAAGCTGACGCAACATTTGCATAGCCGATTGGTAATTTTTTGCGGCGAGTAACTTGTTAAGTAAATCTTCAGGCAATGGCTCGCCAGTTTCGTAGTGTGCAGACAAAAATTGCAATGCCTCTGTCTGCCAACACCAATTTTCCAAAAACTGACTGGGTAGCTCAACGGCGTCCCAAGCGACACCATTTATACCCGACACGCCACCAACAGTAATTTGCGTGAGCATGTGATGAATGCCGTGACCGAATTCATGAAACATGGTCACCACTTCATCATGTGTAAACAAAGCGGGTTTGCCATCGACAGGCCCATTAAAATTACAGGTCAAATATGCCACTGGCACTTGTACCTGTTGCTCAGCAGTCACCCGTTTTACTCTACACTCGTCCATCCATGCTCCACCGCGCTTTTTCGCTCGTGCATACAAATCCAAATAAAAGCAGCCTCTTAAGGTATCACCTTGACGGATCTCGAAAAAACGCACATCTTCATGCCAAGTATCGACGCCTTCAATTTCAACCACGTCAACATCGTATAAGCGAGACACAACTTCAAACAGGCCATTTAGCACTTTATCTACCGGAAAATAGGGCCTGAGCACTTCATCAGATACAGCGTATTTGGCTTGTTTCATTTTCTCTGAATAATAAGGGTAATCCCAAGCTTCAAGTTCGCTTATTCCGAACTTGTCTCTAGCAAATGCCTTAAGCTCACCAACTTCCGTTTGCGCTTGCGCCTTCGATTTTTCTGCAAGATCTTCTAAAAAACGAATGACTTGTGTAGGACTTTCTGCCATTTTGGTCTGCAAAGCATATTCAGCATAATGTTCAAAACCAAGCAAGGATGCGAGTGACTGCCTAAGCTCTAGCGTGCGCTTAATTAGCGGCGCATTGTTAAATTTACCATCATCAGTATCAAACTCTGAGGCTCGAGTGGTGTATGCTCGATACATTTTTTCACGCAAATCCGCACTGTCTGCATACATCATCACTGGTAAATAGCTAGGTAAATCCAAAGTGAACAAAAATCCGTCTAGCTCTTTTGCCGTTGCTGCTTGCTTTGCCGCTGCTTTTGCAGAATCTGGCAAACCAGATAATTCAGCCTCATCAGTAGTGTGGTATGTAAAGTTGAGTGTGGCATCCATCACATTGTTTGCAAAAGTCGAACTTAACTCAGACAGCTCTGCACGTATCTTGGCATACTCTGTTTTTTCTTTTTCGGGCAAGGCCACACCCGATAATTTGAAATCCCTTACCGCGTTATCAATGAGCTTCTTACTTGCCTGCGACAAGCTCTTGTATTCTTCACTTTGTTGCAAGGCGATATACAAGTCGCACAAGCCTTTGTGTTGCCCTACGAAGGTGCCATATTCAGACAACAGCGGTAAGCAGGCGTCGTGTGCTTCCCGCAACTCGTCAGAACTGAGTACTGAATTCATATGCCCAATGGGTGACCACAGTTTACTGAGTTGGTCATCGGCTTCTTCAAGTAATTCAACGACATTTCGATAAGACACCTCTTTACTCGTTACAAGCTTTTCGATGGTTTCTTTGCAATTGACTATTGCCGCCTTAACCTTGTCCTGTATTTCAGAAGGTTTGATTTCCGAAAACTTCGGTAATTGTGTCAGATCAATTTTGGCTTGCTCAAGAGGTAAGACAGACATGAAGATTCCTATTTACTATTGGTATTTATTGGAAAACTGGCTAAGGTTATAGTTTGGGTGGAAATACAAAATTCAAGATTAACGGCCTTTTATTTAAGTCAGCGCCGCGGTGAGATTATATGTAGAAGTTCCCCCCTCTGTTGTCGCAAAACCGCTGCGAGTATATCCATATACGCTTTGATTTTTCGTCCATGAAAAATAAATTTTGCGACAACAGAGGGGGGAACTTCTAAATATAATCTCACCGTGAAGCAAGGGCGCTTTTGAGGACGTCGCAGAATGCTTAGCAACAAGCTTGTTTTTTTGCGCTGCGATAAACAACCTCTAAAGGGACATGCCCAAAAGTAATTTGGAAATAATACTTGAATTTACAGGTCTCAATATCACTATATAAAATACTGTGAGCTTTGTGCTCGATTGTGCCAATGCACATAACACTACTTAGAAAAGGTTGCTATGACTTCAGAAACGACACATTTTGATTATATTTGTATTGGCGGCGGCTCTGGCGGTATTGCCTCTGCTAATCGGGCATCTCGCTATGGCAAAAAGGCTGCCATCATTGAAGCAAAGGCCATTGGCGGCACTTGTGTCAATGTGGGTTGTGTTCCCAAAAAGGCCATGTGGTATGGCGCACAAGTAGCAGAAGCGATTAAAGTATATGCGCCAGACTACGGCTTTGATGTCACGCTCAATAATTTTAGCTGGGCAAAGCTCGTTGAAAGTCGCAGCGCATATATCGATCGTATTCATCAATCATACGACCGTGTGCTTGGCAATAACGATGTGACCGTGATCAACGGGTTTGCGAAATTTATCGACAACAAAACTATCGACGTAAATGGCACCCAATACACCGCCGATCATATTACCATTGCGGTAGGCGGTAGACCTGTTAAGCCGAATATTCCCGGAGCCGAGTTGGGCATTGACTCAGATGGATTTTTCGACTTAAAAGAACAACCTAAACGCGTCGTTGTGGTAGGTGCTGGCTATATTGCCGTTGAGCTAGCCGGTGTTATGCATTCTCTTGGCTCAGAAACTCACCTACTTGTTAGAAAAGAAAAACCACTGCGTAACTTTGACGACACTATAGCCGATACACTTGTTGAAATTATGCAAGAAGACGGCCCAACTCTACACAAAAACACCGCCGTGAATTCACTCGAAAAACAAAGTGATGGGAGTATCTTAGTCACCATAAATGGCGGTGAAACGATAGAAGCTGATGCGGTAGTATGGGCAATAGGTAGAGAACCAGCTAATGATAAGATTCAACTTGAAAATACAGACGTGGAGCTAAATGAACGCGGCTATATTAAAGTGGATGAGTTTCAAAATACGACAGCCGAGGGCATTTATGCAGTCGGTGACAATATCGGAAAAGTAGATCTTACCCCAGTAGCCGTGAAAGCCGGTCGTTTGTTATCAGAAAGACTATTTAACAACAAGCCCGATGCTAAAATGGATTACGACCTCATTCCAACAGTCGTGTTTAGTCACCCACCCATTGGCACTATAGGCTTAAGCGAAAAAGAAGCCGAAGATGCTTATGGCAAAGACAATATTAAAGTCTACAACTCCAGTTTTGCAGCCATGTATACCGCCGTCACCCAACACCGTCAAGCAACAAAAATGAAACTTATCACGGCTGGTTCTGAGGAAAAAGTAGTAGGCTTACACGGCATTGGCTTCGCCATGGATGAAATCTTACAAGGCTTTGGTGTAGCAATTAAAATGGGCGCAACAAAAGCAGATTTTGATGCTTGCGTAGCAATACATCCTACCTCTGCCGAGGAATTTGTGACTCTGTAAGAAAAGCCTGTTAAATCGTACTACTCTCGTAAAAAAACTAAGTGTTTAGTTCTTCGGGAGTAGTATGTTTTTGCACGGTGGTATTATACTTCTTCAAGCCTTGTATTGTTTTTGAACTTCAAGCACCAAAAACACAATTTCTTCTAATTGTAAAACCATCACTCAACTTATTTTAAGCACACATATCACATGGCGGTACTCTTCATTAATCGCCCTCCCCCCCATTTATTAAGCAAAATATCATTTCAGCCAAGCGTTACCCTCACAATAATTCAAGTTTTAACTTTATTCGAAGCGCTGGCGGGAGATATCTAAGTCTAGTGGCACTTAAAAAATAAAGCTAAAAAAACAAGGACTAGAAATGCTAAACATTGTAGGTATTGGAAAGTTACCCCCCTTCGTAATAATCATTATTTTTTTACAAGGCTGCAAACTAACACCAGCTGAGCAGTTTGTTTCTGGCGCATCCCTTGCCGCAATCAGCCCCACTAATGAACTAGAGCAAATTTTTTATGTGGGTATGTTCGACCCACAAGAGCAAGCGCCACAAACCATATACCGCATACGGATACACGGACAAGCCAGCTTCTTAAATGATGTTAAATTTGGTTCTGGTTGGGTCAAATCTGAGTTAGTCGATTCATTGTCGTCTCAAAACAACCTACTCGATGAAATCAAGTCGCTAAGTGGCGATGGTAGTAAAGTGTTCGAGGAAGAGCTTGGCATAGATAGTCAACGCAAAATGATTGCATTTGGCCCCGAGGGCTTTCGTATTACTCCCAAAAATCACCGACTAGTGGTGGTAATGGGTACGTCGCCAGACGCATTTTTTCAAGCGGTTGATCGAACAATGGGAGAGTCTGCAAAAATCCAAAACACAACAATGAGCGCAGAACTCGTGCAACTGCTCTTTGAATCATTGAAAGATGTCAATCAGCAAAAGAAACAATTGAGTTTAGGCGAGAGTAAATATCAGGAAGGAGAATGATTCGATGAACAGTAGAAATCAATCATATCGCGCACTCTCTGTAATAGTCCTAACATCAATTTTATTTTCATGTTCATCAATACGTATTGATGTAGATGTATATAAAGGCCCATTGGCTGATCAAGAAAAAGTGCAGCACGAGCAACTAACGTCACTGACGATGACCTCCAAACAGATATTGTCGGACTTGGAGGAAAACTTAAAACGCGATCTGATATATGCAGAGCGCCCCTTTGGCGCGCAATTTTCATTAAAGAGCAAACGCAGTCGTAAACATACAGATAGCCCGATAAGTCACATGGATCTCATCAATCTTAATGCCTGTGAGATAACTAAAGAACCCTCTATTTGGGAAAACAAAGGCTATGCATCAAACGTCAGCCTCGCATGCAGCCTAACTCGACTTCAAGGACTTTTTAACGACTTGGCGCCGACACAAATAAGTGAATACTACGGAGACGTGAGCCAACAATTTGCTCGAATTAAAGCCTTATCCGCTAATTCGCAAAATACTCGTAATTTTAACGAGTATAATAAAAACATACGAAAAGCGCATAACTACATCATTTTAAGCTCTTTGCGTGTGATTGACTATCTGCACAATTTACCCGCAGATGACCGCAAGACATTTAAGGAAAGCGACAGAATCAATATGCTTCAAAGTGCTGCTGAGTTAGTCGGGACCTTGATTAATCCGAATACTCTTAAGCAAGCCATTGATGAAGTCGATATATACCGAGGGGCAAAACAAACCGGTTATAAATCCAGTTTTGATTCTGAATACAAAGATACTTTAAAGAGTTTACAAAACTTCAAAACTGAGCTAAAGGAAATCGACGATAAATACCCCAACTCGCGCCAAGAACAACAAACAAATGACAAGGCAATTGCAAATCAAAATCGTAAAAAAAACGCAACATGGAAAGCGTACGAAAAAGCCAGCAATAATATAGCCAAGCAATTGAGCTTGTCCGACAACACTGCGTTTGCCCGCTCCTTACTCAATACACTCAATTTAGCTATGGCGATTAGTCAAAATGGTCGTATCAATACCTCAGGCATTGCTCGAGGAATCAGCGTGTTTAAAGATTTGCTAGACGAGTGCAATAATGGAAGTACGAACACAAATGATTGCAGCATGGACGAGGTATTAAAAGACCCCTTTAATCGCCTAGCGCAAAATACATTTGCCTCATTTACCAATGCAGTAGTAGATCTTGACGTATTTAATCAAACTAGAAATAAACTTGGCCTAATTACTTTAATCAATCACATTGACGCAGGCGACGGCCTTGGCTTAGTCGATAACGAACTCGCGCTGGAAAAAATGCTACTCAATTATGCGGGTAAGCTACTCGCCTTGGCAGACAAAAAAGCACTGACAAACGAGCATATCACGGGCACAGCGAGAAAATCACTCAAACAATACGTTCAGGTCTTACAAGCTATTGGCACCACTATTGTCGTGCAAATAAACGAAATTAAACGCAAGCGTGCACACGCTGATAAGCAAGAAGATTGGCAACAGTTTGACTGGACAAACATTGAAAAACACTTTGGATTGAGTGCCGCAAATTTTAAAGATAGCGTATTAATATCATTAAAGAATGACAAGGCAGCCTTGAGCAAAAGAGAAAAAGCCTTGCAAGCACTACGGGGTGAACTTAAAACATGGAATGAAAATAAAGCGTCTGATCTCAAGCAACACGCTGAAAGACTGCAAGAACTGAAATCAAGCCTTATTGGATTTCAACAAGCCTCAGCCTCACTAGATACTTTTACCCAAGCACTAAATATGCAAAACGATCCAACCACTATCACATTTAGCGCCTATCTCAATGAAGCAAATAATAAAGTGAACCAAAGTATCAATAGAATTGAATCAGCACTCTCAAAATCCGGTTGTACCTATATCTTTGGGCAAAATAATTCAAAATGCAGTGAGCACCGAGCATTGCAATATACGCTAAGTCGGGCAAATACTTTGTTTATTAATGACGGAAGCAATCAAGCAAGAACCTATTGGACTAACTTTGTCAACACTGCACTCAAAGAAGTGACAAGTGCAGTCGCAGTACAAAAAAAGGCGGTACAAACCAAACATGCTCAACTTCAAACTGAATCTGAGGAACTAATTGGCAAAATTAAGACCGCAACAGGGTTGAGTGATATCAGTATTGAAAAAATTGACGCTCTCACCAAAAACATGAGAGAAAAGCAGCAATATACCCATAAATTGATCGCGCATGTAGATGGTGTTCATCTCGATGATGTGGATAATATCGAGACTTGGCAAGAACAACTGCGTACAGGCCTGAATACAAATGAACAACAGCTAGTTGATAAAAAAGTAAAATGGGCATTAAACAAGGCCTTAAAACACGGTTTCTCCTGTCAACAAGATGAACAAGATAAGTCACATAGTAACAATAAAGTGCCAGCCAAGCATTGCGACTCAAGTCAGGCCTTAGATGGCGTTATCCGCCATTTAGAGCACTTAACTATACTCCAGAAAACGCAATACCCCGATGGCAGTGCCATCTTACTTAATACCGAAAGAGCTCTCACCAGTGCATACGACCTAAGGGCACGTCGGCAATACTTAGTGCCTGCCAGTGCCTATTTAAGAAGTAGCTACCCTTCAAGTTCTTTACAAGATGATAGCGGTGCAGAAAATTGGGATAACATGTTAGTTCACAACAATTTGAGGGCAGTCCCAGGTTTAGGCGAACTTGCGTTTACTCGCAATAATTCAACACAACAACAAATCGACAAACAATATTGGCAAAACATTAATACGGTAAGAGTTAATGGCTCAAATGAAGTGAACTATGTTATTGTAAAAGATGATATTGGTAACTGGTACGTCAAAAGTTATTCTGTCGACCCGAAAAGCATGTACCGAACGCTATCAAATGCTGTATTGTTCCATACCGCCGGCAAAGCAGGTAGTTTTTTAAACGCAGGAGAAGGTATATTGGGCTTAGCAAATTCATCAAATGCGCTTGATGTGTTGTATGCAAGCAATATAGATAAATATCAAACGTCTACCCTAGCGCAATTTCAGGAAATCAAATCTTGGCTAGCTGATAAAAATTGGAGAATATCGCTGGATACGCTTTGCAACAGCCATTCCGGCGACATAAATAAAGCCATTACTAGTAGTGAGTCTTCACTAAAAACGATAGCTTCAACAGTTGAGGATGTTAAGGAAGATAATTTTGAAGCTCAAGCTACCCAAATAACTAGCTTTATCACTTTAGTCGTGAACTATTCAAATGCATTAATTGACGAACTTGGAGCAGATAAAAAATGTGGTGACCAAGAAAAACTAACAAAAAAAATACATCAATTGCTCTATGTGGACATCGCTAAAAAGCACTTTGATAAAAGGAACAAAAGCCTCAACGATTATGAAACTAAAACGCTATTTATTAGTGACGCGATACCAAAAACACAGCAACCAGAATTAGATCTTAAAGAAGAAGAGGCCATCGACTTCACAGTCGCCGAAGAATAAAGCGGTTTTGGTTGATAGCAGACTAGGAAGCTATTGGTAGGATAGTTTTTGGTAAACGGCAAGGGTTCTGTTGTCTGAATGCAGTAGACTGAAGGATATGCAAAAGCAAAGACCCTGAGGCTAGCCTCAGGGTCAACTCTAAAAACTAACGCTTCAACACCACCAGCCAATCTTCATTTTCGTCAGAAGGTGGATTACCAATAGAAACGGTGCTGCCACCTTTTACCGAGCGCACACTTCCGCGTTTTAACTTCTCACCAGTGCGAGGGTTGAACCAGCTTACTTTAAACTTGGTTTTCTTACTTTCGTGAGACAAGTCGATATCCGTTGTGCCGCCCTCAGGCAAATACACGAGGTATAGCTCACCTTCATTACCAAAACAATATATGTCGTTGCTGCGCTTGGTATTGCCAACCAAGGTATTAAGGTTTCTCATTCGTTGTACAGGAATCTCGTGTTCGCTGAAGAAGTCCACAGCGATACCCGCATATATCCATGAACGGTGGCGGCTACGCATGTCTTCTGCGTTAAGGTCATTTTCGAGCAGCTTGTAACCAAAGTAGTATTCAACACCCGCACCACCTGCCATTAGGTTACCCCAAAGCGTGTATTTTCTGATGTCATGTAAGTCATACTTGCCTTTCCAACCTTTCGCAAAGCCATCAAAGCCCTTGTAACCTGGATCGGGTGGTACGCCCATACCGGCCGGATTTTGCTCATCATTAGCCACAACCCAGTTCTTACCAGCGGCGCTCGCTGCTTCAATCCAACGCAGTGTTTTGCTATGTGCCGTATTCCAAGAATTCTGTAAAGAGGCGCCGGTTAGTACTGAACGAGAACCCAACAGTTCTTTATAAACTTTCTCTTGCTGATTGGGGAACGAATGAATAACGATATTGTGATCGTAGGGATCGACATTTAATATGTATTCAGCCATGTCGCGCTGCTCTTCATAGTTTTGCGTGTTTTCTTCCCCTATATTCCAGTTCAAGGCTAAGTGGTGACCAAATCTTGCGATAATTTCTCGCAAATAAAGCTTACGCTCAGTACCCAATAATCCGCCATCCATCGACTCTTTGATTTCTGCAAATTTTTTCGCGCTGCCACGTCGATTATCATCGGACTCATTTTCTTGTAGTTTAAAATGCAGATAGAGCCCTTTAGCTTGAGCGTGGGCAAACACGATGTCCCACTGGTCTAACTTTGAGGCATCAAAATGTAACTTTCCATTGCGCTCTACATAGGGCCAAATATTGTCACCGTCACCACCTGCATTATACGTTAAGAACGAAAATGCATTTGCTCCCACATCTGACAAATAATTCATCACACCAATTAAGTTTTTACCTTTTCCATTTTGCCAAGTTGGATCACCCTCAACATAATCTTGTGCGTGGGCTTCCCATGTTTTTAAAGGCAAGTCAGGTTTCATGTTAATTGTGTTGTCAAAATCCTCGTAAGCAAATATTGTTTCTGGTGCATCAGGCCCAGCTTTTAGGAAATAATCGCCAGTACCTGCATGGCGTAAATATCTTCCGCCAACATATTCTAATCGTCCTTTTGCTCTAAAATCCTTTCCTCGCTTATCGGTTTTGGCCACTTTAAAGGTGCCGTATTTTCCGTGATATGGCGCTAGGTATTCGCCCACTGCGGGTACGATAGCGGCGTCTTCACCACTTACAAACGAGACACGGTAATACCAAGTGCCAGGTTTATCAGGTGAAACATGGGCTCGCCATGCCGTCCCCTCTTCTGCTGAAGTCTCTGCAGCGTTACCATCAGCAGCAAAATAACCGGGAACAGTATAAGTCGGCACGCCACTTTCGTGCGAGAACTCGACTGACATACGGTAATCTAAGAAGGCATTCGGCTGAATATCTTGCTCATGTGCAAAGGGGCCTTGCATAGTGAGCGTGACGGGATGCCATTGCTTCAGCTCCCCCGTAATTTGAATCGAAGCGTCACCATCGGCTTGCCTAGCAACATATAAGTCTGGACCTGACTCAATCTCTTCCTGAGAACGCGCGATGTTTATCCGTGTTTTCAGACGACCTGGGTCAACAGAAAGCGGGACAAATACTAATTTGTGCCACTCGGCAGAACTAAATGTCTCTCCATCTTTAGAAGAAACGCTTGACTTGATCGTGAGTGACTCACCCTCATTAATATAGATATTTTTGAAGGTCTTAACAAAAGGTGTTTCTTTATTCTTAGCAGCAGGCACCGTAAACTTACCTAAGCTTTTTCCGCCAAGTATAATTTCATGTTCGGAGTCACCCGCCACTTCTGACAACGCATGAAAAGCTATATCAAAGTCAGTGTTGCCAACTGGCGTGGTAATATTGATTTGCGCTTCTCTGTAACCTCGATGGGTACGAATAGCTAACCCGTTTGGTACATTTCCAAAATTGGTTGCTTCGGGTATTAAGGTTTTAGCACTAAGCGTGATACCTTTTTTTTCTTGATTTGCAAAAGAAGCAAGCGAGGTGCTCAGCGCGAGAATAGCGCCTACTAAAACTAAATATTTCATATGTAAATCGACAATTGCATTTTTGAATTTAACACAATTTTTACCATATTACACATATTGATCACAAGTGCATGAAAGCAGCTGTTTTTAACGCAAACTTGTAAAAACATAAATGCATGAAGACGAGCATGCCGAGAAAACATAGTACACACGCGGAGTTAAGTGAAAAAGACTCGCTAGACCTTATCGCAGGACGTTTTTTACATTCAGAATTACGTTTTTTCACAAAGCCATATGAACACGGAAAATTTAGAGCCCGTAGATTTTGTTAACCGAATTTTTGAGTCAAAAAGGTAAACCATCATTTCTTGGAGTTTGGTTTAATTTGCAACTCAAAGTCTTCTGAAATAACCCGATTTCTGCCGCTCTCCTTTGCAAAATATAGACAAGTATCAGCGTGCTCTACAAACGCTCGTTCGTCGATATGTTCACCCACATCAGGTTTGATATTGGCCACCCCCACACTGACACTTAAAAACCCGTATTCTGAACCTTCATGCGGAATAAACAACTTTTCTACTTGCTCCCTAATTCGTTCGGCAACTAAGGCTCCCTCTTCTGGACTAGAGTCCGTGAGTAAAATAATAAATTCTTCACCACCAAATCGCGCAATAAAATCTAAGGGGCGAGCCGCACATTTTTTAAGTACTCGAGCGACAACTTTTAAGGCATCATCACCTCTAACATGACCATATAAGTCGTTGTATTGCTTAAATCTGTCAATGTCGATCATCAAAAGACATAAGCCTCTGTGTTGTCGATCAGCATAGCGCACCGTGCTGCTCAAGTGCTCATCGAATTGACGCCGGTTAGCCAATCCAGTTAAACCGTCAATCGAGGACAAATATTGCAACATATCTGTTTTTCTTTTCAGTTCAATTTGATTTCTAACGCGAACACGTACTAAAGGTATAGAGAAGGGCTTTCGAAAATAATCAATTGCGCCTAATTCGAGCCCCTTAAGTTCATCTTCATAAGTATCTTGCGCAGTTACAAAAATAATAGGAATGTTTTTGGTCGTGGGGTTAGCTTTGAGCGCTTTGCACACTTCATGGCCGCTGATGTCGTCTAAACCAATATCCAAGAGCACAAGATCTGGCAGTTCTTTAGTCGCCAGCCTAATTGCATCTCTTCCAGTACTACCAACGATAATTTGATACTCGTCTTTTAGGCCTTCGTACAGCAACCTAATATTGAGCCTTTCATCGTCTACAATGAGTATTTTAGGTTTTAAATCGGTCATTCTTAAGTTTCGTTACATCCGCTGTAGCATACTTGTTAACCGCGCGATCCTTGCATTTTATTGCCTCTATAATGACTTATATCGCCATTTTTGTAGTTTTCATGAGACTACTGCAGTTAAATTAGGGAGCGTGCATTACAGTGCAACACGGCCTAACTAAAGAATCACAATTGTTTATCGGATGAACAACGCCGATAACTTTAGTTTTAACAAAATACATAGCTAAAGTCTCGAATTTTAATCATATTTCTCAACTTTCGTATTATAAAGAGGGCGCGAAGCCCTCAAAACTATAATCAAAGGCGATAGACTACAACTGCTTTTCAGCAAATTCAGCTAAACGACTACGTACAACTCCGTCAAGGCTAACTGTCGCACTGCCGGAAAAATATTTGAATTTTTCGACCAAATACGTCAATCCAGAGGTCAAAGGATTTAAATAGTTGCTGTCTATCTGCGACAGATTACCCGCACAGATTAACTTTGTTCCCTCCCCACAACGGGTGATAATGGTTTTCAGCTGAGAAGCCGTTAGGTTTTGCGATTCATCCAAAATCACTATTGCATTCTGCAAACTCCTGCCGCGCATAAAGTTCACTGATTTAAACTGGATATTGGCCTTTTCCATGATGTAATTCATTGAACCTTTGGTGTTTTCATCATTCTTGTGCAAAACCTCTAACGAGTCTGTAATGGCAGCTAACCACGGTGCCATTTTTTCTTCTTCGGTGCCGGGTAAAAAGCCAATAGATTCAGCAATTTCTGGCGTACTGCGGGTAACGATGATCTTGTCGTACATATTGTGCTCAATCACCATATGTAAAGCCGCCGCTAAGGCAAGTAATGTCTTACCACTGCCAGCTGGGCCGGTTAATATACACAAGTCAATATGGGGATCTAACAAGGTGTGAAGTGCCATTGCTTGCCCAATATTCTTTGGATGAATCCCCCAAGCTTTGCGCGCCATTAAACGATCAACGCCGAGATCTAAGACTTCGATAGTGTCTTCATCAATCGCTTCAATCAATCCTGCAAAACTGCCGTCGTCATCAACAATAAACTCGTTGATATATGGCTCAGGTACCAGCGACTTGTCGATGGTGTGCACGGTATCCCTGCCTTCAGTCACGCTCTCAACAGATTTGACTTTGTCCCAGAAATTCCCTTCAAATTTATAAAATCCTTTAGTCAAATACTTCATGTCGCTGATCAATTGATCTGAGCGATAATCTTGTACTAGGCTCATACCTGCGCCCTTGGCTTTTAGGCGCATATTGATGTCTTTAGTAACTAAAACCACGTCGCGTTTGGGGTTTTGCGCCTGTAAATACAAAGCCGCATTAATAATTCGATTGTCGTTTTCATTGCTACTGAAAACCTGTTGCTTGTCTTGCATGCTCAAATCAGCAAATATCGACAACGCACCAGTCGGCGCAGTCTTGCCGGATCCCAGCCCTTGCATAGTTACGCCTTCGAGCATTTGTTCAGGTGAGGCATCGTGCAGCAAGTCTTCCATAGCTCTAATGGACACGCGAGCATCTCTCGCTACATCCTTTTTACTGTCTTTGATGTAGTCAAGTTCTTCAAGTACCGTCATCGGCACAACAACGTCATGTTCTTTAAAGGATAAAAAAGCCAGTGGCTCGTGAAGAAGAATATTGGTATCTAGTACGAATAATTTACGATGAACTCGGGCAGCGGTTTGAATATCAAGTGTCTCTACAGTTTGGTTTTTTGGCATTCATCACTCCATTAATGGGACAGTGTATGCTTTATCCCTGTATTGGATGCAACCAAGCCACTTCCGATACAAAGATAAGGTGTCGAAAGAGAAAACCTCGTAGTTCAGGTCATAACTGAGCATTTTTACTCGCGTCTGTGAATTTCTGGCTCACATTGACACTTTACCGTCGAGATTTGCTCAATACTCCCTCTACCATAAACAAGATTGAAGGATTTATCACGACTTTTATTTTAAATTTTTGTTGACTATTCACGATGGGGTTATAGTTAGCTATTTTGTGCTGACAATCCAGTATTTGGGTATTACAATTATGCGTTACCCAAGCAAAAATTTAAGAATAAATGTCACAACAAATTGAGTATGTAGTCGGTCAACGTTGGTTGAGCAATAGCGAAGTAGACCTTGGACTTGGTGTTGTTATGGCGGAAGACATCCGCTCCGTATTGGTATTGTTCCCAGCAGTTAATGAAGAAAGAAATTACGCGAAAAAGCAAAATGCCTTGGCGCGTTTGATACTGAGTGACGGTGAAACCGCCACCCATGTCGATGGCTGGACCATAACCGTTGAAAAGGCGACAGAACAAGACGGTCTTTATACATATTCTGGCAAACGGCACGATACTGAAGAGTACGCGTCAATTGTTGAAGTTGCTCTAGATCACCACGTGAAGGTTCATCAACCAGAAAAACGCCTCTTTCTCGGTCAATTAGATGACCCCAAATGGTTCGATACGCGCCTTTCTTGTTGGCAGCAACAATATGACTTTGCAAGCTCTGACGCAGTGGGCTTGATCGGCGCGCGAGTAGAGTTGATTCCTCATCAGATACACATCGCTCATGAAGTAGGTAAACGTTATGCCCCACGTGTATTACTTGCTGATGAGGTCGGCTTAGGAAAAACCATCGAAGCCGCATTGATTATACACCAGCAGTTATTGAGTGGCAGAGCCAAACGCGTCCTCATTTGCGTTCCCTCGCCCTTGGTGCATCAGTGGTTAGTAGAAATGTTACGCCGCGTAAATCTGCACTTTTCCGTGTTTGACGAAGAACGCATAGAGGCGGTAAAAGAAAGTGGAGAAAACCCGTTTTCACAAGAACAACTGGTCTTGTGCAGTCAAAGCTTCATTGAAGAGGAAGAAGTCCTGCATCAAGCACTCAGTGTAGACTGGGACATGCTAGTAGTGGATGAAGCACATCACTTGAAGTGGACACCCGATGCGCCTTCCAGTGCCTACTTGGCAATTGAAAAACTGAGTCACAAGGCGACCAGCATACTATTATTAACCGCCACGCCTGATCAACTGGGTCATGAGAGCCATTTTGCGAGATTGCGTTTGCTCGACCCTGCACGCTTTCATTCATATCAATCATTTGTGGAAGAAGAAGCGAAGTATTCAGAGCTCGCGCAGGCTGTCAATCCTTTATTAAATGATGAGCCGTTGTCAGATGAAGAGATCACCCAGTTACAGGCGGTTTCAGCAGACGTTGACCCAGTTAACTTGGATACGCCAGAAGAAAGGCAAAAGCTTGTCGCTGACCTTATCGATCGACATGGCACAGGACGGCTTATGTTTAGAAATCGAAGAGCGTCGATTAGCGGCTTTCCCAAGCGAATTGCACACTCGGTTCCATTGAAATTGCCTAAAGAATATGCGCTTTTGCATGATCCCGCTGACGATATCGCAACTCAACTGCATCCAGAGAGAAGCGCAATATTAGACGACAAATGGCCTTTATTTGACTCAAGAATTCAATGGCTTATTAAACTGTTGGAGGATGTACAGGGCGATAAAGTGCTCCTAATTTGTGCGTATGCCTCGACAGCTATGCAACTGGCAGAATACCTACGCAGCAAAACATCGGTACGACACACAGTATTTCACGAGGGAATGAGCATTGTCGAGCGCGACAAAGCCGCGCACTTTTTTGCGACGAGTGAACAAGGCGCACAAATAATGCTGTGCAGCGAAATAGGCTCGGAAGGTCGTAACTTTCAATTTTGCCGTCATTTGGTTTTATTTGATTTGCCTCTCAATCCTGATTTGTTAGAGCAACGCATTGGCCGCCTGGATCGCATAGGGCAAATGCATGATGTTAATATTTACTTGCCCTATTTTGAAAATCATCCGCAAGCGGTACTGTTCAACTGGTATCACTACGGCCTAAATGCTTTTACCCATACCTGCCCAGTGGGTTCAGACGTATATGAAGCGTTGCATAGTGATTTGCATGCTGCATTGCAAAGTCCTGAAGATATGGAAAACTGGCAAGATTTAGTAGAGCAAGCCAATAATCTTAGCAAAACCTTAAAAGCAGACATTGAGCGTGGCCGAGATCGTTTGCTAGAGCTCAATTCATCAGGAGGTGATAAAGTAGAAGCGGTCATCGACCGGATCATTGGTGCTGATAATGCCGTAAAAATGATGAAGTTTATGTCCCGTCTATTAGATTCTTTGGGTGTGATTCAGGAAGAAAAAGATGACCAAGTCTTTATACTTCGTCAGGGCGAGTCGATGATGTTTCCTATTCCTGGTTTGCACGAAGAAGGCACAGAAGTCACCTACAAGCGAAGTGTAGCCACGCAACTAGAACATGTGCATTATTTGAGTGGGGACAGTGAAATTGTGACACATTGTATTGATGCAATACTCACAGATGTCGTTGGCAAAAGTAGTGTCTGTTTTGTCAATCAAGTCGACGCACCAGTTGGTGCATTTTGGCTGGAAATTATTGGTGTTCTCGCTCCAGTCACTGACGCAAAATGGCAGTTATATAGATACTTACCCGCCACACCCATTCGCTTGTGTATAAATGCAAAATATGAAGCAGAAGACATTCATTTCGAGAGTATTTTCAAGGTTAAACCTAAAATGGCGCAACAACTCATTACTGCGCTGTCTGAGCAATTGAAAACCGCTGTCGACAAGGGCTTGTCATTGGCGAATGAATCTTTGTTAGGCATCAAGAACGATGCGCTCAACAATATGCAAGCAAGCATAGACAATGAAGTCGAGCGTTTAAAGCATCTGCAGGCACATAACCCAAGTATTCGTGACGAAGAGGTGCAATTTTTGGTAGAGCAAAAACAACATCTCATGCAGGTTATTTCTGAAGCGACACCTTATTTAGATAGCGTTCGCCTTGTTATCAACAACCCCAAATAATGGCCTTACTGGAATACAACCCACCTCTAGATCCTTACTTAGAATTTATATACCGCGATGACCACATCGCGGTGATGAATAAGCCGAGTGGGCTTTTAAGCGTACCTGGAAAAGCTGCGGAGCACAGAGACTCCCTGCAACTTCGTTTGATGAGAGTATTACCCAACACGAGTATCGTGCATCGATTGGACATGGCAACATCTGGTATCATCGTGACTGCACAAAACAAAGCCGCACACAGGAACATTTCTAAGCAATTTGAGCATCGCAAAGTAAACAAAGTTTACTACGCTTTAATTAAAGGGAAGCCTAAAAATCTTGCCGGCACGATTGAGTTACCGCTGATATGCGACTGGCCTAATAGGCCTAAGCAAATGGTTGACTTTGAACGCGGGAAACCAGCAAAAACACATTACGAGGTGGTTGAGCAAAGTAAGACATATTCCCTCGTTAAACTAGTTCCCGTCACTGGTAGGTCGCATCAATTACGCGTGCATATGCTGTCAATCGGTCACGCTATTTTGGGTGACCGTTTATACGCTTGCCCAGAAGGGAAAGCTATGGCTCAACGACTTTGCTTGCACGCTAGCTTCATTCAATTTAGGCATCCGGTAAGTGACAACTTACTCACTTTTGAGAATCCCCCTGATTTTTCCTTCGTTCAAAAGCCGTTGAGCTTTTAATGCTGCCGCCGATAAACAAGTTAAGCTAGGCGTTTTATTTTGAGGTACTTGTGTTTGGGGCAGTTAGGCAATTTACGCTATTTTGTGTATTGATAGTACTTACATATAGTTTCCTGCATTTAGCTCATGCACAGAGCAATACGCAAAACGATTCTGTGGCTACAGTCGAAAAGGAGGCGGATGACAGTCAGCTCACGCCAGAAGACACTACTAATGTCGAAACAAACAATGCTTACGAATTAGCGATATACCAAGACATAAAGCATCAACTACACGCAGACGAATACAAAGAATTTACTTATCAAAATAAGCCCCACGCTTATTTAGATTTGCCTTCAAATCTTGCTGTTCGTAGAGGCACTATATTGCTGATACCTGATACCTTCGGCGGTACATTAAATACCCATTACATGATCGATATCGCAGCGCATTTGCGCGAAAATGGCTGGCAGGTGGTACTTGCGTTTTTACCACAAAGTGCATTTGGTCGCGACCAAGAAATATCAAGTACAGACTTCACCAGCGGTAATAGTTTTACCGAGGAGCACGCAAAGGCTTGCGCCACTGCCAGTGTTTCTTATTTAACGGCCATATTAGATGATTTGAGCGATAAAAGTAATAGAACCATTCTCACAGCTCATGGACTATCCGCCTACTGTCTGCTCAAAGGTAATCCTAGTAATTTCAGTAGTTTAATTTTATTGTCTCCGCACGTACCCAATCGTGTACTCAACAAACAAATTCCAGAACTAGTGGCGACAAGCCCATTGCCAATATTGGACTTAATTAGTCAGTGGGACAGCATCTGGGCAATGGATACGCAAGCAGAGCGTAAAATAATGGCGACACGGCAAATAAAAACGCATTACAGGCAAAGAGCAATTGTTGGTATTAGCCTTACATCTCTTCAAAGCAACTATTTGAGTAAGGAGATATATGGCTGGCTTAGCTATCTGGGTTATTAGCAAGACAGTTTTCCCTTGCATTATTATTGCCATCCCCTCCTACCACCTTCTTTGAGTCTAGCTACAATTAACAATAACGCCGTGAAGCCATGCTCGACTTTATTACCCTAAAAATTATGCACTTAACAATATTCTGGCTTAGTTCATCAACTTTTTAGGATTGTTAACTATACTTATAGACAAACCATACTTATCTTAACTTTTTTTGGGACTTACTGTGTCAATCCGTGCATTTATTGCAAATAAATCGAAACAACTCACCTACTATGTAGATGCATATTGGGCACATCGGATTGACTATAAAGAATTAGAACATTTCTTGTGGGACACGCTCGAAGAATGGACCTTGTACAAAGACCGAGTATCAGAAGTCTATACGCACAAAGAGCGTTTGTTTTGGCATATATTGTTCCATTTGCAGCACCTAGATGCCAACACGCTATCAAATGACGAGGAGATGAAAAGGGAGTTAGTCACGCTAATGCATTATCTTCATAACAATCAATTGTGTCCAGTTGAAGTCATAGGTATACGCCCTTAAGCCCCTTGGTCTCGAAGTGCTGTTAACGTATTTATCCCGAGATCAGGTTATTTAAGCAGTATTCACTGCGGACACAATTACCGTGTTGCGCCCTGCATTTTTGGCATCATACAAAGCCTGATCAGCAGCTTCAAGCCAAAGCAAGGGTTGTGTGTAGGCCGCATTAAACTCAGCTATTCCCGCACTTATGGTAACGCTAATCTCAGCGCCTTCATGTTCGACTAGTGTTTTTTCTGCCGCCTTTCTTATACGTTCACCAACCGTGTAGGCATTTTCTGCAGTAGTATCTGGCAACAAAATTACAAACTCCTCACCGCCGTACCTACCTGCTATATCCGTTTCTCTTGTTGCCTTTTTAATTAGCTTTGAAATGGATTGTATTACCGCATCACCGGCTTGATGGCCATAGGTATCATTCACTTTTTTAAAGTGGTCAATATCTAACATTAATACTGAAATTGGCTTTTTGCTACGAATAGTTAGTTTAAACTCTCGCTCAAAACGTTCTTGCCAGTAACGCCGATTAAAAAGCTGAGTTAAACCGTCTACACGACTGATTTCTTTTAGTTTTTGATTTAAGCCCTCAATGCGCATTTTACTCATTGCTTGATCGGTAACGTCGTAAACCAAAAAGCAAATCTTCTCAACGGCTCCCTTTTCACACAGTATGGGAAAAATACTGATGTTTTGGTACATGTACTCGGCAGGCGAGGTAACGGGTCGAGCCGTATCCATCTTAAACAAATAGTGCCTTTGCTCCCAAATCATAAAGACCGGCGTATTCATTTCTACGGCAGGTTGGCATTTGTTCTTCAACCACGCCTCGTCCAAGTCATCAAAACATGTAAATAACGATCGACCACGCACGTCGTTGAGATCATAACCGGAGTGGTTTTGCATAAATTGATTCCATTGTTCGATCACAAAATTGGTATCGACAACCACAATCCCCACCTCAATCGAGGACACGAGTGCATGTTGCCAACTCGAAGACCCACTAACTTGCGTACCCATTTCCATTTACGCAGCCCCTCTTACGTTGATCAGTTGCTTGAAGGTGGCATCGATCTCTGTTTCAGGGATCACTAATAGCAATTCAAAATTTATATTTTCTTTGGATATTGCATAGGCAATTTCGATCACGAGCACTTGTTCCCAACGAGAAATATTGTTTGCAACCAGCTCATTTAAATCGCAGTGAATACCCAGAATAATGGGCGAATTATGCGTAAAGTTGACACCTAATTGCTCTGACAAGCCATTGATACAAGCACCAATAATAATGTTTGACACATCCATCAATACTTCTATGTCACTCGGCAGTGTCGCATGTCTTTGTCGACCCAATAAGTTTCTGACCGAGGCAATATTTGCATCATTGAATATTATGATGGCCTCGCCTTTTATGTGTTTGCTCACAAACCCCTTGGATATCGCTGAGACCTGCTGTTCACTGTCGATAGAGGCCAAAGTCATCGCAAGTTCATTGGTGTGCACCATGCTGACATTGGGAATAGGTAAATTGACAAACTGCTTAAAAACTTGTGCGAGACTTTCTCCAGCCTGGCCCATGGCAACATTTGAAATTTCTCTAAAGGCATCCATCTTTTCTTCAAGGCTAGAACCGATTTTTACATCAGTTTGCGCAGCTCGCTTAGCCGCAGTTTTTTCGCCATTGTAGATACCATACTTAGATAAAATATCCGTTAATTTGGCGTTATCGATGGGCTTGCGAATAAAGTCGATGGCCCCCATTGACTTCATTCGCCTATGCGCTTCTTCTTGTACATCACCGGATACAACGATAACCATGGTAGGTAAATCGCGCTCTCGAATGACTTGCATGGTTTCATAGCCATCCATTACAGGCATGTTTAAATCGAGGAACAGCATATCGCCTTTACCCTGCTCGATTGCCTCAATGGCTTCCTGCCCATTAGAAGCAAAGGAAACCTCCACATCCCAGCCATCAGGCAGAGAGCGCGCCATTGCCTTTCGCGCAAAGGCCGAGTCATCACAAATTAGCACAGGTAAAGACATAAGCGTAGTATCTTCCAAGCTACCAGCTTGTGGTAGTGTCATGTTTTGGTCAAAAACCATTCAATCGATAAAAGGGTTATCTGCATGACGCGAAAAAAATTAATAGCTAAATACGTATTCGATAGATTTTGATGAATTAAGTTTTTTATACCTTGAGGCTTCTGCTCTACAAATCTAAGGTAATCACATTCGCGTGTGATTACCTACCACCAGCCATTTAAATAAAGTAGTTATATAACTACAAATTTGATTTTAACTATCAATGTAATATAATCACTACATGAAACCATTGTTTGGAGCCTATTATGCAAACAGTTACTAGCCAAGCGTTTAATCAGAATCCTACAGCAGTAAAACGTTCAGCCAATAAAGGCCCTGTAAGGATCACCGAGCGTGGTAAGGTTTCCCATGTATTACTTTCAATTGATGACTATGAAGCTATTACAGGACAATCTGTAAATATAGTGGATATGTTAGCAATGCGCGCCGAGGTTGATAATTTTGAATTTGAAAAACTGAATGTCAGTTCAATTAAACCTTTAGAGTTTGATTGATGTATTTGCTAGATACTAATGTCATTTCAGAGCTTAGAAAAGCAGGAACCAATAGAGCAAATAAAAACGTCATAAAATGGGCTCAGAGCATATCGACAAGCAATATGTTTATTTCTTCGATCTCAATACTGGAAATCGAATTGGGTGTTTTGCAATTAGAGCGAAAAGATATTAAGCAGGCTTCAGTTTATAAAATGTGGCTAAACGACCAAGTGTTAAAGGCCTTTTCAGAACGCATTTTGTCATTTAATACGAGCATTGCGCTCAAATGCGCACAATTGCATGTACCAGACCCTAAGTCAGAACGTGACGCAATGATCGCAGCGACAAGCATAGTCCATGGTTTTACATTAGTAAGCCGCAACGAGCGTGATTTTCAACATATTGATGTTCAATTGATAAATCCATGGAAAACAATTAAGTAAACGCAGTCTCGGCTCCTTCTTCACCCGCCTATCACTGCATGATAAAAGGGCTTGTCGTTGACTCTATATTATCCAACTCAAACCGCAAACGGATATGCGATAGCGGGGTGATATTCATAGTTTTCCACTCTGAAATCGTCGGTTGACACCCATGTTTCTATATCTTCTAAAGATGTGATTTTGGGGTTTATCCATAAGCTCGGTGCAGAAAAAGGCGTTCGTTTTAACTGTTCTTCTTGCATCAAATGCAATTGGTTTTCATAGATATGCGCGTTAACAATTTTGTGGAAGACTTTGCCCGGTTTATGCCCGGTAATTTGTGCAACCAAAGCTAGTAATACAAAGCACTGAGGCATGTTGAAAGTAAGCCCGAGCGGGACGTCACAGCTTCGCATATAGCTCGTTAAATATAAGGTGTCTCCCAGCAATGAAAAGGTGTGGGTATGCATACATGGGCGCAAACATCCAAGGTGAAATTCCCCAGGGTTGTAAAAAGTTAGAATTTCTCCTCTGTCATCAATGCCGGCAGATAGGTTATCCACTATTTTTTTTAATTGATCGAGATTCCCACCATCTGGCTTTTGCCAGCGACGCCCCTGAACGCCATAGACGCGCCCCATGTCATCTTCGCCTTTGCGTGCGGGATTATTCAACCATGCTTGGTTTTCGTTGGCATTTGCATTCCATGTATTACAACCAATAGCTCTGAATTGTGCGGCATTGTCGTACCCTCTCAAATACCCTAATAATTCAGCGATAGCGGCTTTGTAAAAGCATTTCCGAGTGGTAACTAGTGGAAAAGCATTGTTAGCTACATCATAAGTTAAGTCTGCATTAATGACGGTTAAACAACGAATACCCGTACGCGCATTGCTCACCCACTGCCCTTCTTCAATAATACGCCGACAAAGCGTTTCATACTGACTCATTGCTTGCCCCTTTTTTACTACTTTTCAGGGCATAAACAATTAAACCCAGCCCAGCCAAAATCATTGGTATACAGAGCATTTGACCTTGGCTTAAACCTGTCGAATAGAGTCCCAAGTGTTGATCTGGCTCACGGTAAAACTCGACGATAAATCTGAAAATACCGTATCCCAATAAAAAACCACCGCCTACCGAGCCAACAGGTCTTGGTTTAGCCGAATACAGCCACAAAATCACAAAGAGAACTGCACCTTCCAGAAAAAACTCATATAGCTGTGATGGGTGACGTGGTTCTGGCCCCCCAGTGGGAAAAACAAATGCCCAAGGCACATCAGTTGTTCGCCCCCATAGTTCACCATTAATAAAGTTTCCGATTCTACCGGCTCCCAAACCAATCGGCACCAATGGGGCAATAAAATCGCCAACTTGTAAAAATGACCAACTTTGTTTTTTTGCATAAAGATAAGCTGCCGCAATCACACCGATGCAGCCCCCGTGAAAGGACATACCGCCCTCCCAAATGCGAAACAAATACAATGGGTCTTCTGCTAAGTGCGCAAATTGATAGAAAAAAACATAACCTAAACGCCCGCCAATAATCACGCCCATAAAGCACCAAAACAACAAATCACTGAGCTGCTCTTTTGTCCAAGCCATACGACTGAGTCGTCGATTTGCCAGCCAATAAGCTGCTGCAAACCCGACTAAGTACATCAGACCATACCAACGCAGAGCCAAGGGGCCAATTTCAACAATAATGGGATTGATATCAGGAAAAACGAGGTGCTGACCAACTGACATGTATTATTTTATTCCTTTGCAAGCTATTTCATGATTTTAACACAAGCACTAGAGGGTGTTTATCTTTGTTTATGGTTGCAACAACAGGCCAATCTACTTGCCTGCCCGCACCAAACCACCAAGGCCTTTTGCCTCTAAATACTCAGACAGCGCCTCTTGCACCGCCATCGGAGAATCATAATTAAGAATTTCACTCAGCATTTGCCTACTATCATGAATTGACATATTGCGAATTACCCAACTGATTTTACGCAAGGAATGTGCATTCATACTGAGTTTTCTGTACCCCATGGCGATCAATATTAGCGCGCCTCTGGGTTCACCGGCTAGCTCACCACAAACAGTAACGGGAACGTTGTATTGCGCCGCCACTTGTTGAATTTGCTGTAAGGCATTTAATACTGACGGATGATAGCTAGAATACAAAGACGCGACGCGAGGGTTGTTCCTGTCAACAGCGAGCAAGTATTGCGTCATATCATTAGTGCCGACCGAAAAGAAATCCACGCGTTCAGCAAGTTGAGGCAATTGGAACAATACTGCAGGCACTTCTAACATAACGCCAACAGCTGGTTTAGACAGCATTTGGTCTTGTTCCATCGCTTCGCTTTTCACTTCTAAAAACGCTTGTTTTATTAGTCGCTTCGCTTCATCAACTTCATTAAGGCTGGATATCATGGGCAAGAGTATGTGCAGGTTGGACAGGCCAATACTTGCTCTCAACATAGCCCTGACCTGAACAAGAAAAATATCGGGGTGATCCAGCGTTAATCGAATACCGCGCCAACCTAAAAATGGATTTTCTTCTGAAATTGGAAAATACGCGAGAGGCTTGTCTCCGCCAACATCCAGCGTCCGCATAGTGATTTCTTTGTTGGGATGCGTGACCAAAACATGTTTATAAATTTCATATTGTTCACGTTCTGATGGAAACCTTTCGCGCATCATAAAAGGAATTTCGGTGCGATATAAACCCACACCATCACCTTGCCGGTATTGATCCAATTCCAAGTCGGCTGATAAACCAGCATTTACCATCAGAGATACGCGTTGACCATCTTGAGTAATAGGCGGCGCATCAGCTTCACTGTCTATTTTTTCAAATAACGCTTGCTCTTCATTAATTAAGTGCTGATAGCCAGCCATCGTGTTTGTGTCGATATTCAGAACCAAACGACCAGAATACCCATCAATGAACAATTCTTGAGACTTCAACAAATTAACAGAAATATGGGGCAAGCCCATCACTGCCGGCACCCCCATCGCTCGGGCAAGAATAGCAGCATGAGAGTTATTGGAGCCTTTTATTGACACAATACCGGCAAGTTGCTCTGGCGGAAACTCTGCCAACATAGGCGCACTGACTTCTTTTGCCACCAAAATGTATTTTACGTTGGCTTCCAATGTTTGCGGCTTTTCGACATCCCCAATAATGTTAGCCAAAATACGATTTGATAAATCGATGATATCAACGGCACGCTCTCGCATGTACGGGTCATCCATGTTTTCAAACCGAGCCGCATAAGCTTCAACCACAAACTTGAGCGAAGAGGAGGCGTTCCAACCTTCTCTGATCTTGTTTTCTACTTCGCGTCCTAAACTATTTGCGTCGAGTAGTTGGTGATAAAGCTGGAAAATAGCTTTCACGTCATCGGGTAAGGCCTCACTCAGTCCAGAAGAGAGTTCTTCAACACTTTTTCTAGTGAGTTCAACGGCTTGGCGATATCTATTTATTTGTACTTCGGTATCAGGTGCTCGCCTAGTGACGAGATTTCGCAATTCGTGTTGAAAGTTAGCCGCATAGCCGATACCAATAGCCAAACCAGGTGAGCCAGGAATACCATTTAATACCCGTATTCCTTTGTCTTTATCTTCTAATGCTTGCTCTTCTGAAAACTTTAGCTGGCCTTGCATTTCAGCATTAGCAATGTAGAGCGCGACTTGTGCCGCAAGCGTAATTAAAAACGCTTCATCATCTTCACTAAATCGACGGCTAATCTCTTGCTGTAAAGAAATAACACCGAGTACTTTTCTTTGGTGCACAATAGGCGTACCAATAAAAGCATGGTAGTTGTCTTCTTTGACTTCAGGGTAATGCTTGAAACTAGGGTGGGCAGGTGCGTTTTCTATATTGAGCGGCTCTTCACGGTCACCGACAAGACCGATTAACCCCTCATCAAAGCCAATCTTTACCTGTCCAATCGCTCGTTTATCTAAACCATCTGTGGCAGTTAACACGTACCTACGCGACTGCCAATCTGCTAAATATACGGCACATGAATCGACACCCATTGTTTGTTTAACTAAAGTAGCTAAGCGATCTAAGGACTCTTCCAAGCTTGGTAGTTGACTGACTTCTTGGATAATTTGTTTGAGTGTCGTGAGCATATCATTTCCAGCAAGTCGTTATTTAGGCGAGCTTTTTTGCTTCTTTCTTCCTTTTCGGTAGTGCTGAGAGTTTTGCCGATGTACGCTCATAGCTACAGACGAAAACTCACTCAAGACTTTGCGATACACATCGCGTTTGAACGAGACAACATTTCTAATCGGGTACCAATAACTGACCCATCGCCAATCATCAAACTCTGGATGACCTGATAAAGATAAGTCTACATCTTTCTCGTTACAACTCAGTGAAAGTAAAAACCACTTTTGCTTTTGTCCAATGCACACTGGGTCGCTGCCTTTTCGCACTAAGCGTTTAGGTAGTCTGTATCGTAGCCAATTTCGACTTACGGCAAGGATTTTAACGTCTTTTTGTTTTAGCCCAACCTCTTCGTATAACTCTCTATACATAGCTTGTTCGGCTGTTTCGCCTTGGTCAATCCCACCTTGCGGGAATTGCCATGAATGTTGACCATACCGTCTTGCCCAGAAGACTTGGCCTTGCTTGTTGCAGATAATAATGCCAACATTCGCGCGGAATCCTTCGGTATCAATCACACAGATTACCTAGCGCGTTAAATCTTTAATAATACTGCATTCTTTCATAAACTTAGACTTAATCAAAGCATAACTTAACAAAGGGTTAACGAAATGGGGTCTTTTGCCCTCTCACCCACGAATGAAAAAGAGCTAATGAAGCGTGTTGGGGATATCGCAGGGCTAACTTTTGGCGAGTTAGCCGCGCAGTTAAACGTTAAAGTTCCCGAAAATTTTAAGCGAGAAAAAGGTTGGAGTGGTCAACTTATTGAACTGGCTTTGGGCGCAAGTGCAGGAAGTAAACCTCAGCAAGATTTTCCCGAACTCGGTATCGAATTAAAAACCTTGCCACTGTCTTACAATAACCAACCTCTGGAAACTACTTACGTTTGTTATGCGCCACTGACAGGCCTGTCTGGTATTCACTGGGAGACCAGTAATGTCAAAAACAAACTTCAAAAGGTGCTCTGGGTGCCTATTCAGGGTGAACGAGAAATCCCTCCCAAAGATCGAATAATCGGGCAAGGATTTATCTGGCAGCCAAATCAACGTCAGCAACAGCTGTTGCAACAAGATTGGGAAGAACTGATGGACATGATATGTCTAGGAAAAGTTGAACAAATAACAGCTCGCATAGGGGAAGTATTGCAAATTCGACCGAAGGCCGCGAATGGTAAGGCACTAACTGACGCCATTGGTAAAGACGGCCGCCCGATTACCACTCGTCCTAGAGGATTTTACTTACGTAAAAACTTTACTCAACATATACTCGATGAAGTATTTTGTTGATATAACAAGCGATACGGGTTTTACAGAGACTGTGTTCTGGTGAAGTGTTTATGCTAAAAATCAAAGTCGTCATTACCCCATCCATGGTGATTCCGAAAAGGCTTTTATTCGCTTTGCAACGAATTTGACTCGCTACCACCTTCACATGTCGTGGTAATCGCATAGGTAAAAACAGCACCAATCAACACCACAATCCAAGATAAATACACCCACATAAAAAGTATCGGGACGGTTGCCAGTGCCCCATAGATAACCTGATGAGAGGGAAAGCTCGCCACATAAAATGCGAATGCTTTTTTGGACAGCTCAAACAACACAGCGGCTAAAATAGCGCCAGCAAACGCATACTTTGCACGTATGGGGCGGTTGGGGACAACCATGTACAAAATTAAGAAAGCACCAATTGCAGCCATACTAGGGACAGCCTTCAAAAACAAAGTACCGAAGCCTGGAGTGTAGTCATCAGCAAATGCTGCGATTGTCGCTAAGTAGGAACTTACCGCAATACTCAACCCTATTAGCAAGGGACCCAAGGTAATGATCATCCAGTAAATTGCAAAGGTGTATATTAGTGGCCTCTGCACTTCTGTTTTCCAAAGGTGATTAAATGTCTTGTCGATGTGAGATATCAGTATTAGGGCAACAATTAATAAAGAAAATATACTGACCGCACTCATACCTGAAGCATTGGCAACAAAGTCTCCCATATACTCTTGAACAACATCACCAGCGGTCGGCACAAAATTTGTAAAAATGAAGTTTTCAAATTGCTCTCTGATCGAAGCAAAAGCAGGAAACGCTGACATAATCATGAAAAATACCATGATTACTGGCACCAATGACAACAAGCTAACATAAGCCAAATGGCCGGCAGATACAGTTATGCGCTCACGTTTAACGTAAACAAAAAACGTTTTTAAAATATCCCAAACTAATGGCTTTCGGGCTCGGTAATATGCGACTGCGTCAGCTTTATTAATCAAGAAACAACTCCATCAACAACCAAAAGGCTCAAATCCCAATATGTCATAGTTTACAAGGCTAATTGGCGATTTGCTAGCGAGCACAATCTAACTACTTTCGAGTTTTTGAGTAGTGTGATCATTGACAGCTCAAAGCTGAGGCAAAATTTTGTCGTATAGACGTACAGAAGTTTACACGTCTAGATTGATCTTTTATTTTATCCAGTTAAAATTTCGAACAAATGAGAAAAACAAACAAGATATAAAATGGCAAAATGGAACGGTAAATACTTGCATCCCTATGCAGAGCATGGAAAAAAAAGTGAACAGGTAAAAAAGGTAACCGTTTCCATCCCCATCAATGTCCTCAAAGTCCTGACTGATGAGAGAACACGTCGCCAAGTAAACAACCTTCGACATGCTACAAACTCAGAGTTGTTGTGCGAGGCTTTCTTACACGCCTTTACAGGACAACCCTTACCTAATGATGATGACCTGCGTAAAGACAACACCCATCGTATTCCGGCTGAAGCACGCGCCATTATGGCGGCAATGAATAACAGTGATGACGAGGAATAATTACCCAGCCGCTAATTTTTCAATGTATCGATAAACGCGTCAGACTCTTTTATCGCCGCCGACATCTCAGCAATCAAGGATTTTACATCACGCTGTATTGTGCTTAGTTCACCTTTTAATGCACCAATGGCATTAGCATTCAAATTGTGTTTTAAATACAAGACATTATCTTTTAGAGAACGAAGCACTGGCTCCATGCTACCTTCAACTTTGCGCATCGAGCGCACTAGTGATGCATAATTCCTTTTCGTTGCACTCAGTTTCTTTTGACTATCACGCCTGAGTGTTTGGTTAGAAATTTGTTCCAGCTCCTCTTCCCACTCCCTAAAAAGCGAATCCGCCACTGATTCGACTTTATCGATGCGCTTGCTCACATCTTGTGCAGTGCTCTGACTCGCTTCATATTGGTCATTTAAATTGTTGTAAACGCTCTCTAACTCTCCACCTTCAAAATTAATTAAAGCACTGAATTCTTCTAAAGCGCTGGAAAACTGCTCTTGTGCTTCTTGCTGAGTTTCCTGAGCATCCTCAACTCTGTCTACCAAGATGTCTCTTTTTTCGACGCCGACCTTCTCCCATAAATCAAAATAGGTGTCTTGTATTGTCGAACCACATCCGCTTAACAAAAGAAAAGTACAGCTCATTAAAATTAAAAATTTACGCATGTGTGACGTCCTTTTAGCGAAAAACATGATGGATTAATGAACAGCATTTGAGTTCATCTTCTTTTTCTTGTTACTCTGGATATATTATGCATCAACAAAATCAATTAAACACATTTTTTAACGGAGTAAGCCTTCCTTAAAATGGGGAAAACCTATTTATGACGACTAAGTCGTTCAAGCAGCCAGTATCTGATGGCCACGTGCTGCACGTCGAACTAACGGGAAATCCCTGCGGTATACCCGTTGTGTTTTTGCACGGCGGCCCCGGCGCGGGGCTCAATAGTTGCTATCAATGGCCATTCGATCTGAGCAAATATTATGTGATTGCCTTTGACCAAAGAGGATGTGGGCAGTCGCAACCTTTTGCAGATACGACTAATAACACATCTGATCATTTGATAGCTGACATGGAGTCGATTCGGCAGCACTTGAAAATCGAAAAATGGCTCGTCTTTGGTGGTTCTTGGGGCGCAACTTTAGCTTTGCTATATGCGATTCAGCACCCCCAGTACACAAGCCAGCTTGTGCTGCGTGGGACTTTTTTAGCGCGTAGTGTAGATTACGATTGGTTTTTATCCAACAAGGGGGCAGCGGCACAATTGTTCCCAAAAGAGTATGAAAGCTTTACTAGAGGTTTGAACAAGGTCGACTGTTGGCAAGCGATTTGTAGCACCTTCTACCAAATGATGCAGGATAAAAGTGCCGAAGTAAGACAAGAGGCTTTCAATAAATGGTTTAGCTGGGAAGTGGCCATATCTAAGTTAATTCCCGAAGCGAATCATAAGCATCAATCCGCCTCTACTCTACAAATGAAAAGCTTGGCCTTGCTCGAATGCCACTACATCAAGTATCAATGCTTTATTGCAGAAAACTACATACTGGATAACGCACATATAATTGCAGACATCCCCACCTACATTGTGCATGGTAGATATGATCTTGTTTGTAAGGTCAGCGCGTCGATTAAGCTAGACCAAGCCTTAAATGATTCACAACTGTTTGTGATCGACGACGCTGGGCACAGCGCCCAAGAAGCCGGCATTAAAAAAACCATATTAAGAATAATGAAACATATCGCCAAATAGTCGAGAAACAAATGATAGGATTAATTCAGCGTGTCAAGCATGCAAGTGTTGAGGTCGACGGCAATTGCGTTGGCAATATCAATCAAGGCTTGCTATTGCTCTTAGGGGTTGAAAAGCATGATAGTCAAGAGCAGATAGAAAAATTAGCCAAAAAAGTCATGAACTATCGGATATTTTCCGACAAAGACGGCAAAATGAACCTCAGTTTACTGGATGTGGGCGGTGAATTACTTGTCGTATCACAGTTTACTCTGGTCGCACAAACCAATAAAGGTAACCGCCCAGGCTTTTCTGATGGCGCCCCCCCTGAGAAGGGTAAACGCATTTATGAAGACTTTCTAAGTCACGTAAATGCACACTATCAAGACTGTGAATCAGGCGTATTTGGTGCGGACATGCAGATTAGCCTAGTGAATGATGGCCCCGTGACATTTTATTTTAAGGTTTGACTTAGCTCTGGCTTTGTTTGTGGCACCATTGATACAAGTGCAGTTTAGGCAATTAAGAGATACAATAAGGCAATTCTGACCATGTTAAATGGAAGTAAAATTTGCTGATTGTTTACAAACCTCAAACTGCAGAGGAGCTGGATAGTTATTTTTGTTTCCGATGGGCCTTATTGAGAAAGCCTTGGAATTACCCGCTAGGCTCAGAAAAAGATGAATATGAGAATGTCAGCGAACACAGAATAATAAAAGACCACGCTGGGAATATTGTAGCTTGTGGCAGAGTCCATTTAAACACACCTGAAGAAGCGCAAATTCGCTACATTGCAGTGAGTGATTCGCATCGCCGTCAGGGGGTTGGGCAATTGCTAATGGATGCACTGGAGTCTGTTGCCAGAGAACTTGGCGCAGAGCGCGCCGTGACGAATTCTAGAGAAGCGTCGCTGAGCTTTTTCGAATCATGTGGTTTTGAAATTATTGATGATGCACCCAATGAATTGGGCGAACTCAAACGCAAACAAATGCGCAAGTTGTTGACGGACAAACACGCCCTTGTATTGCACCCTAAGTGGTGCAAAGAACTCCAACTTACTTGGCACGAAAAAATCCCCATTAGTGAACACATGGGAATAAAGCTGCACCAATATACTGAACGCACAATTGAAACCCGCGCCTCATTGAACAAAAATATTAATCTACATGGCAGTATGTTTGCTGGCAGCATTTATTCGTTGGCCACACTGACTGGCTGGGGAATGATTTTTTTGCAACTTAAGCAAAAAGGCCTAGCAGGAGAAATAGTACTCGGTGACGCCTCTATTCATTATCACAAACCCATTACTCTGCGTCCCAGAGCCATATGTAATATTGAGAGTTTACATACAAGGTTTGAGCTATTAGCAAAGGGCAAAAAATCACCTGTTTCATTAAAGGTTGATATTCTAGACAACGATTTGTCTGTTGCTGAGTTTTCTGGGCAGTATTGGGTACTACCTGAGCGTGAACCTAAATAAATCATGCTCAAAAAATAAAATAATTAAATATTTAGCACAAAAAAAAGCAGCTATGAAGCTGCTTTTACTTATTTTGTTAGGCGTTTGAATTACATCATTGCAGACTGTAATTTTTTCATCGCGTTTTTCTCTATCTGACGCACGCGCTCAGCAGATACTTGATATTCATCAGCCAAGTCTTGCAAGGTCGCCTTTTGGTCTGCTAGCCAACGTGTTTCAATTATATGCTGACTGCGCTCATCAAGTGTTCTTAGCGCTGCATACAAACGTTTAGTTGCAGCTGTATCCCAATCATTATTTATAACTGTAGTCTCAACATCTTGAGACGTGTCTTCTAAATATTGCGCAGGACTAAAATTAGTCGAATCATCATCGTCATTGGCTAAATCAAATGCCTGATCATGACTACTCATGCGAGATTCCATTTGCAGCACTTCTTTAGTACTGACACCTAAATCATCTGCTACTTTTTGCACTTCTTCATGAGTAAACCAGCCCAAACGCTTTTTTGCTTTTCGCAAGTTAAAAAACAATTTACGTTGCGCCTTGGTCGTAGCTACTTTTACTATACGCCAGTTTTTGAGGACGTATTCGTGTATTTCAGCTTTAATCCAATGCACTGCGAAAGATACCAACCTTACACCTACGGTAGGGTCGAAGCGCTTTACCGCCTTCATCAAACCAATATTGCCCTCTTGGATTAAATCGGCTTGAGGCAGGCCATAACCAGAATATGATTTTGCAATATGTACAACAAAGCGCAGGTGCGACATAACCAGTTTACGTGCTGACTCTAGATCGCCGTCTGCTTGAAGACGCTCACCAAGGCGTTTTTCTTCTTCTGCTGTTAACATGTCGATACTGGACACTGCCTGTATATAGCTTTCTAAGCTACCACTAGCAGGTACTGTAAGAGCAAAAGATTGCATGTTTTCTTTCATTATTACTCCAGTTTATTCAACTTATTACAATGACCAAATTACTAGACCAAAGGATGATGGTTATTCTTTCAATATGTCCGATATGTAAATATAAGGATTAATACCAAAAACACAAGTCCCAATATTAAAGTTTTTTCAATATCGACTGATAATCCTAAATAACGAGTTTAGTATGAAGTTTACTGTTTGCTGTTTTACAGTTTCTGCCCTGCTAAAGATCAACAGAATCTAAAGAAATTCTAATCGCTGTAGTACTTCATTCTTGGATTTTTGCTTAAAATTTGTAACGAGGTATTTATGCCATCTATGCCGATGAGATCAACGATATGATCACCCATATTGCCCGTCAGGCAATCTATAACATTGATGCAAATGTTATCGCCTATGAGTTGTTATTTCGTGATGGTAAAGAAAACTGCTTCCCAGACATATCGCCAGATGAAGCAACGAGTAATATTCTTGCAAACAGCCATTTGAGCATCGGCTTAGAAAACATCACGACCCATAAAACAGCCTTCATTAATTTCCACAAAGATACCTTGATCCATCATTTTCCGACTACTCTCGACCCCAAACGCACCGTTATTGAAATAGTAGAAACAGTAAACGTTACAGATGAACTAGTAAAAGCTTGCAAGCATATCAAGGGCATGGGATACAAACTAGCCCTAGACGACTATGACTTTTCAGAACAATGGAAGGCGTTAGAATCCCTTGTTGACTATGTAAAAATAGAAGTTGATTACGTATTGTCGGGAAAACAATTTGTCTTAGAGAAAATCAAAGCATTTAAGCAGCTTGGCATTACGCTGATAGCTGAAAAAGTCGAAACCCAACGAGAGTTTAACGCATGCCGAGCACTCGGCTTTCAACTCTTTCAAGGCTATTTTTTATCTAAGCCTGAAATGATTGAGCATAAAAGCCTCGATGCTGCTGCCTCGTCCGTTATGGAGCTCATCAGCATAAGCTCAGAGCCTGAGTTTGATTTTGCCAAACTTAATGCCGTGTTCGAAAAAGACTTGGGCTTGAGTTTCAAACTCATGCGCTTTATCAATAACCCGACCTTTAACAAACGCGAACGAATCGAATCTTTGGAACACGCCCTAAAGTATTTAGGCAGCGTCGAACTAAAAAAATTCATTGCCCTATTAGCCATTGCCAATTTAAGGGGCAGTAAACCTGAAGCATTGCTTGTGATGAGTTTGGTTAGAGGACAATTTTGTAAGATACAAGCCGATTTAATGAGCATGGCGCAAAACCCACCCAGCAGTTTGATTATGGGCCTCTTTTCCTTCGTCGATGCGCTAATCGATATGCCAATGGAAAAAGTGACGCAAACACTGCCTTTCTCAGATGAAATTAAGTCTGCATTGTGCAGCGCAAGTCAAGACAAAACACCAAGCTGCGTATTTGGCAAACAATTGCTGATGTGTAAAGCATTTGAGCATGCCGACTTCCACAAAATTGCCGAGTTATGTAAACAACTGAATATGTGTGAAAGTGATGTATTTGAAGCCTACTATGCATCTATGCTTTGGGCTGAAGAAATGAGAAAGTGCGCACAATAAAACTATAAAAATCCCGTCGATTGTCGATATCTAGTACAAATAGTGTTGTATGTGCTCCCTTTAGGTGTAGATAGCCATAGTTTTACACCTCATGCTCAACAAAAAAGGATCAAAATGATTGTTTTCGCTCGCGAACCTATCTTTACTGAAAATGGCCGAGTATTTGCCTATCAACTGACTTTCAGAGACGGTATAGGTAACGCATTTGCTTCATCCGTCGCCGAGCACAATCTGGAAAACAGTCAAACCAACAAGGTATCCTGGACTGAATTATTAGAGGGTTATCAGAGCATTATCAGTGTTTCGTTCTCACAGCTACTCGATGACATTCCAGAAGACTTGACGCCTGAAGACACCTTTTTTGAAATAGATACGCTTGAAGTCAATGATGACGCACTCATCAATCGAATCTTAGACTTAAAGAAAGTAGGGTTTAGATTTGTATGCAGTGACAAAAAGCGTATCAACGACCTTACACTCAAGTTTGTTGACTATGTGAAGGTGAGCATGAATAACGTAGCACCGATGGATGTATCTAATTTACGCTCTCAAACCATTAATCCTCAATTAAAAATTATAGTCACTGACGTACAAACACACGATAATTTTGATCGCTGCAAACCGCTCATGTTTGATTATTATCAAGGTTTCTTCTTTCTATCGAGGAAAGACAAACCAAGTAAAGACTTGCCAGCAAGTCGTTTAGCCATGCTAGATCTCATATCAGAATTGGCCAAACCCGAGCTCAATATCATGCGCATAAAGTCTATTTTTGAACATGATGCCACTTTATCATACTTGCTGATGCGTTTTATTAACAATCCAATGGTTAACAAATCGCATCAAATCAAATCCATCAAACACGCCATTACTTACTTGGGTGAGGTGATGCTTCGAAAGTTCGTCGCCATTGTTTCACTGACTCACATCAACGAAGGTAACACGGTAGAGTTGCTACAAGTTTCACTGATCAGAGCGCGTTTTTGCGAACTTATCTCCTCACACAAAGGCGATAAGCAAACAGCATTAACAAGTTTTTTAGCCGGATTATTTTCTTTGATCGACGTCATTTTGGACAGAGACATCCAAGAGTTGATGCAAAAAGTTACCCTTGCACCAGAAATTGAAACGGCGTTAGTAGACAAAAAAGGAGAGCTACACAATATGATTAGACTCTGTATTGGTTTGGAGTCAGCTCACTGGGCAAGCACATTCGCTTCTACTGCTGAGTTATCCGTGTCAACAGAGGAGGCGGGTGATTATTTTTTACAAGCTATTCGCTGGGCAAACGATTTTTCTATCCCCGTGTCAAAAGACTACCCAGTCACTAAAGTCCGTTAGTACTACTTTACTCCGGCTCTATATCTCTAACATGACGCTGCACAGAGAGAAAGGAGCCTGCTAAGCCTAAGCTCACCGAAATTAACAGCATGATGCCAATGGCACCAAAATCCATTCCGGTAATATCTAAATTTAACATGTAGAGCGATAGCATTTCTTGTAAATTCCAATCAATCCAAAAAAGCACCAAACTGATCATGAACCACGCGAATAAACCACCAACCAAGCCAAACCAAAACCCAGTGTACATAAATGGGCGATGAATAAAGGCATCCGTTGCCCCAACCAATTTCATAACAAGAATTTCGTCCCGTTTATTCATAATATTCAAGCGAATGGTATTGCCAATAATGAGCACTACCGCAAAGAAAAGTAGGATGGCGAGAAGGAATACAAGCTCTTTTGCCACGTCTAAAACAGCATATAGCCGTTCTAACCATTCAATATCTAACTTACCGAGTTCGACTTCTCGCTCTTGCCGCAGTTTGTCAAGCAACAAACTTGCTGCTGTCGGTGCGGCGTGGCGTGATGTGGGCACAACTAATACAACGGCGGGTAAGGGATTCCGTTCTAAATAACCAATCGCATCGCCCAAACCAGAAAGTTGCTCAAACTCAGTCAATGCTTCACTTGCAGATAAGTAGCTCACGCTTTGAATTTCTGGCCAAACATTGAGTCTCTTTACCAACTGTTGTGCATTGGCATCAGAAATGTCTTGCCGCAAAAACAAAGATATTTCAGAAGCTTGTTGCCATTGTTGACTGATTTGTTCAGTGTTTTTAACAACAATGTACAAAGTCCCAGGCAAGGTTAAGCTAAACCCCAACACACCAATCGTCATTAATGAAGCAAATGGCGTTCGATACAATTCTCCGAGGCTATACAATGCTTGGCGAACATGATCAACGAAAAACATGAAAAATGCTTGCACGATCCCTACATTTTGGCGTGTAGCACCGTGCTGACGGCCTTTAAAAAGAATACTCACGAGTAAGTTTCCTCGCTAGTTTGATCCAAGCCATCGGTAATCATTTTTCCGCGTTTTAAGGTAAGTGTGCGGTACTTCATGCGGGCAATCAGCCCTAGATCATGTGTAGCAATTAATACGGACACCCCTGCTTGATTGAAATCTTCAAATAGCCGGATGATTTCCATCGATAATTTGGGATCTAAGTTGCCTGTGGGTTCGTCAGCGAGTAACAAAGGAGGGCGATTCACTACGGCACGTGCAATACCGACACGCTGCTGCTCACCACCTGACAGCATCACAGGAGAGTGCTTAGCTTTGCTTTTTAAGCCCACCATATCGAGTGCAGCCATGACTCGATTAGAAATATTTTTACGTGTATGGCCTTCGATAACTAAGGGAAGCGCAACATTATCAAACACCGATCTATCCATCAGCAATTGATGACTTTGAAAAATCATGCCTATATCACGGCGAATGTAGGCAATTTGTTTTCGTGTAATGTTATTGAGATTGTGCCCATTAATGAGTACATTGCCGACAGTTGGGCGTTCCATGATACTAATAAGTTTGAGTAGAGTACTCTTGCCAGCGCCCGAATGACCCGTTAAAAACGCCATTTCACCCGGCTCTAAATGGAAATTGACTTTTGAAAGAGCTTGTTGCCCCCCAGGGTAAGTTTTACTAACTTCCTCAAACTTAATCATTGCTCACGCGCTTTTTGTTATTGGCTGTGTTCACTTGAATTGCAAATATACAGGCTCTATGTCTTTTTTAAATTTACCACGCTTAGTCAAAAAGCGCCTCTACAAAATCGTCAGCGTCAAATGGACGCAAGTCATCAATACCTTCGCCAATACCAATGTACCTAACTGGAATTGAGAACTCGTCTGCCAAAGCAAAGATCACTCCCCCTTTTGCAGTACCGTCTAGCTTTGTGAGGTTTATCCCAGTGACGCCAACAGCCTCATTGAAAATTTTGGTTTGACTCACTGCATTTTGTCCAGTGCTAGCATCCAGAGTCAGCATGATTTCGTGCGGGGCGTCTGGCATTTGTTTTTTCATAACACGTACGACCTTTTTGAGCTCTTCAATAAGGTTATCTTTGTTTTGCAATCGTCCAGCGGTGTCTGCAATCAGTACATCCACGCCTTTGGCCTTTGCAGAAGCAACAGCGTCAAAAATTACAGATGCACTATCAGCACCCGTAAATTGAGATATGACGGGAATATCATTGCGCTCTCCCCATACTTCAAGTTGCTCTACTGCAGCTGCTCTGAAGGTATCACCTGCAGCCAACATAACAGACTTACCTTCCTGCTGAAATTGCTTGGCGAGTTTACCGATGGTTGTCGTTTTTCCGACACCATTCACACCCACCATGAGGATAACGAATGGGCATTTTTCACCTTGTTGATCGGTCACCTCGAGATCAAGCGGCACGTTAACGGGGCGCACAATGCTTGAGAGTTGTTTCTTTAAGAGTGAAGCTAAGGCATCACCGTCTTTTAATTGTGATAGCTTGGCTTCTTGCGTCAAATTGCTAATTAGCTTTTGAGTTGTTTTCATTCCAACATCGGCAACAAGCAATTGGGTTTCCAATTCTTCGTATAACTCTTCGTCTATCGTTTTGCCTTTTAGCAAGGCGACGAAGCCACTACCTATGTTTTCACGTGTTTTTGAGAGACGTTCTTTTAAGCGAGTGAAAAAGCCGGCTTTTTTGTCTGTTTCTGTAGGCGTAGTTTGCTCAGCATAGCTTTGCTTTTCTGAGTTATCTGCGTCTATTTGTGGTGCTGAGTCACGCGTTGCTTCCTCTTCTATTGCAGATGGAGAGTCTACTGATTCGCACCGCTCTATTGGCTCGACAGTTTCTTCTTCATTTTTTGGTGCGTTTTGTTCAACTGAGTCAGAACTGGGTACTTGCTGTTTGTCTGCATTTTTTGATGTGGAATCTTTTTTAAACCAACTGAACAAGATCAATCCTCTACGTGTTTTCGGAGCCATTTTAAACCGCAATAACCATAGACAAGATTTGACTTCCACAAGAGAAAGTCCGCTTGCCTTTCGTTTCAACGAAGCAACAGCCCTAGTTAAAATTTACTGAATTATATAGAATTGCCGCCAATAATAGCATTTCATAGCGACAAGATGCCATCAAATAGTAAACGTAACAAGCTGTCTCGCGGCATAAAACATGCGCCAAACCATAAACCTCAACTCGGCTTCGTACGGATCATTTCTGGTAAACACCGAGGCAGAAAGTTAACTGTAAGAGATGCTCAGGGACTGCGACCAACCACTGATCGCATTAAAGAAACACTTTTTAATTGGTTAATCGGTGATGTGGCCGGTAAACGAGTATTGGATATGTTTGCTGGAAGCGGTAGCTTGGGATTTGAAGCCTTGTCACGTCATGCTGACAACGTGACGTTTTTTGAGCTGGATCCTAAAACAACGGATTTATTACGCGAAAATGCAAAGCAATTAAAAGAAAACGAGTATGTTCATATACTGCAAGGCGATGCCTTGCAATTAGCCAACAAGCTTACGAGGCCTGTCGACTTGGTATTTATTGACCCACCTTTTAATATGGGGCTCCTTGACAAGAGTGTAGAAGCCTTGCTCGCTTCCAAAAACCTCAATCCGGCTGCTAAGTTGTACCTTGAATTTGAGTCAGATCTATCGTTCAATCCACCGAAGGAGCTAAAAATTATCAAAGAAAAAGCCAGTAAGACACTTCGCGCATTGCTACTCGAATACCAAGCTTCAGATATCTGAAGCTAAGCCGAGGTTACTCAAATCTTGATCAACAATGAAAGCTCTAAAATCAGCAATGTCCTCGATTGCCAAGTCATCACTCTCTACAAAAGCTAAAAATGATTCAACAATATCAATCTCATACGTAAACAAAGGCGTTTCACGAAGTTCTTGTGTACTCATGTCTCGACCTCCGGTAATTCTCAAAAAGCGTTCAATATCCCCTTGGCTTAACTTAGCAACAACTACAGCGGGATTATCTTCTTCCTTTTGCGTTGCGTAAACGCAAGTACTGAGAGCAACGCAAAAATCAACGACCGAGAAAGAGGCAATATTGTCGTCCTTCTCCGGATCAGGAATAAATGTTTCCAACTTATCCAACAGAGACTCTGCATTAAGCTTTTTTCGTCTCTTAAGACAAACATCCCATAATCCATCGAGGACTTTGTCTATATGGCTCAAGGCATCACTGTTTTTGGTGGAAGAAAAATATAAAACCGCATTAACAGCCATCCGCTGCGTTAGTGCGGTGGCTATCAACAAGCTCTTTGCTAAATCTAATTCACGTAAACGAGCGAAGGTATTTAATTTTTGTGCGGTCAAACCTAGTTTCCTATTCGTTGTTATACCAATCATTATGAATAAATAATTGCAATTTTATACTAATAGTTTGTTGTTCATGGTCGTTATATTGTAAACCAAACATATTTAAATAAAGGTAGTTTTATATGGCACTAATGAGTGTAACCGAAGTTGCTGAGTTTTTATCTATTCAAGAAGTAAGAGTACAACGGCTAGAGCGCGAAAGCCTGCTTATGTCAAAAGACAAAGATGGAGACGGCAATCCACTTTTCGAAAGAGAAGATGTAGAAAAGTATAAAGAACTGGCAGAAAGGCTAGGTGGGATTTAAGCACACTTAAGCTTACCGCCATTACATCTCCAACCGTCTCCGCGTCCCTGCGGCTGACAATTGTTGCGTCGTCTGCCTACGCGTTTTTCAATATCTCAGTGATTGCCCTCATGCCGATACCTGTCGCTCCTTCAGGCATGGTATCTGATCCATTTCTATTGTAGGCAGCTGATAAGTCAAGGTGAAGCCATTTATCAAGGTGCTGTCCAACAAACCTAGATAAAAAGCCCGCTGCGTTGGATGCGCCACCAGAACCACCCCCTTTTTGCGGACGACTATTAGCAGTATCTGCAAACGGAGATGGGCATTTGGTCTGATGTATTAAGCCAAGTGGTAATCGCCAGTGCGCTTCGTTGACAGCCCTAGCCCCCGCGATGAAACGGTCGCTCAATTCATCACTCATGGAGAATACGGCATTGTAGTCACTTCCCAATGCGGTGACTGCGGCTCCCGTAAGGGTTGCCGCATCAACAATGAGATCGGGGTTATTCTCAGACGCGGCGAGCAATCCATCGGCCAAAACCAGTCGCCCTTCCGCATCAGTATTCACTATTTCTACCGTCGTGCCATTTTTGTACTGAATAACATCACCCAATTTGTATGCATGACCGCTTACCAAATTTTCCGCGCAACACAAATATAGTTTCACTCGCTTGTTTAGCCCTTGCATTATTGCTAAGCCTAAGGCACACGTAACAGTAGCCGCACCGCCCATATCGCACTTCATGTCTAACATGCCTTCGCTACTTTTCATGCTGTAACCACCGCTATCAAAAGTAATGCCTTTGCCCACAAGTGCAAGATCAGTTTGTTTCGAGTCTGAGGGATTGTAATCTAGTTCAAGTAATACCGGCGGGCGATCGCTGCCTCTCCCCACGTGATAAATTCCATTGTATTGCGCCTGTTGAAGCGCATCCCCCACCCAAGTTCTTACGCTAATATGTTCGGGAGCCAATGACTTAAGCCATGACTCAACCTCGTAAGCAAGATTCTCTGGACTCAATTGTTCTGGCGTAGCATTCACCAAAGTGCGCAAGAATAAGAGGGCTTTTTTATGTTGCTCAAGCCACACTTTATCCTCTTCGCAGGATGCTTCCGAAAAGTGTAAGGTTCTATTAGCTGACGGAGACACAAAACTTTGTAAAAACGCATATTGCTGCTCACGCGACCACACACCTACTAAACATGCTTCTGTCAGACCAATCGCGACGAGCTTTCTAGCTGCCAACTGAATACCTCTGAGTGTGTCTTCCCCTTTAAGCCCAATCGTTACAGCGCCTGATGTAAAGTCCAGTGCTTTATATTCTTCAGGATTCACATGGTTTTCGTACTGTCTAAGTTGAATCTTTAACGCTAACATTATTTTCTCACTTTTCGGGATTGTTTATCTTTAGGGTCTGTTGACCTTTGGTGTACAAGTTTTGTTCAATTATAGTCTATCTGATCGCGGCGCAGACTTGCAGGCCTAATGGGTTAAGTCAAAAGGCTGCAACAAGGAGCAGATAGACTATAATTTAACCCTTCTGGGCAGGGCTTGTGCTTCATTTCTACTGTTTTATCGCTCCTTGATGTAGAACAACTACATGACAGTCACTCTGCATTGTATAAATGAAGCACAAACCGCTGCAAAATTGCACATCAAAGATCAACAGACCCTAGTATGGGCATATTGCCCACTTGGAAGGGGATAGCTAGTGTATTTTTATTCAGTAGAGTGCAAAACGCATACAAAAGTATCAATGCAAATACTGATGCAAAGGAAAAAGATTGAAAAAAAGATTGCTTTTTTTCAAAAAATCCCCATATTACCGTCCTTGATTTTTTTTGGGTTGCAACTCAAGCCTTTAGTTGTTTGCAGTACGGGCAAATTTGCACTCAATAAGTAACCTGAACTCGGGTTAAGTACATAACGGAACTGACTCAAAGTCATTTTATCCAAGCTACTCGCTAGCGTGAAAATGTCGCGTATTTGGTTAGGAGAAAGGCAGATGCCAACAGAAAAAAATAAGTCAATCGGATTGCTAGCCCTAGCAAACTTGGCGCCGTATGCAGAAAAAGACGGTGAAGAGTACATGAATGAGGCTCAACTTGAGCACTTTAAAACCATTCTTTTTGCGTGGCGCACCCAACTGCGTGAAGAAGTAGATAGAACCGTTCATCATATGCAAGATGAAGCTGCAAACTTTCCTGATCCGGTTGATAGAGCAGCGCAAGAAGAAGAATTCAGTCTTGAACTCAGGACTCGCGATAGAGAACGCAAATTAATAAAGAAAATTGAAAAAACCCTCAAACGTATTGAAGAGGATGATTTTGGTTTTTGCGATTCATGTGGTATCGAAATTGGGATTAAACGATTGGAAGCGCGCCCAACCGCCGATCTCTGCATTGATTGTAAAACAATGGCTGAGATCAAAGAAAAGCAATTACAAGGTTAGTTGTTATTTCTAGTTGAGGGAGATTTATGCTCCCTCTTACAGCCTACTCATGAACGCCTCATCTGATTTTTCATCTAGACAAACTATCGGGCGCTTTGCCCCTTCATCTACTGGCCCTCTCCATTTTGGTTCTCTGGTTTGCGCTTTGTTGAGCTACATTATGGCAAAACGAGAACAAGGAAAATGGCTTGTTCGTATAGAAGACGTAGATAGAGAACGATGCAAAGACAAATATGCTGACTCTATTTTACGTACTCTCGAAGCACATGGCTTGTTGTGGGACGGCGAAGTAGTTTATCAATCAAAGCGCTCGGAAATCTACCGTGCCTATCTTGCAAAGTTTGAAGCAAAAGAGTATTTGTATGGCTGTAATTGCTCTAGAAAAGCAATTAAATCAAGAGCAGATCATTATGATCAATATTGCCGAACCCGTAATATACCGCTTACCGAACACGCCTTAAGATTTAAAAATCCAGGTGATATTCAAAGCTTTGCGGATTTATTTTTGGGTCAAGCGACTATTCAAAACTATCTTACATACGAAGACCCAGTGTTAAAAAGAGCTGACGGCATTTCGGCTTATCATCTAGCAGTAGTAGCAGACGATATTGAGCAAAGCATTACGCAAGTTGTCAGGGGGATGGATTTATTGTCAGTCACACCATTGCACATACAGCTATACAAAGCCTTGTCACATGTACAACCGAGTTACGCTCATTTTCCCCTTGCTGTGCACAGTGCAGGTGTAAAGTATGCAAAACAGGCCTTCTCCACACCCATTGACAACAATATGTTTTTACAAAACTTGCACGCTTGTTTGGAATTTATTGGTATTCACCATACTCGTATACCAAAAACCACCGCATCGCCTGAGTTACTCTCATGGAGCATTGACAACTGGCACCCTGATTTATTGCCAAAGCATGCTGAAATTATAGTTTCTGAAGCAAATGGCATATACTCAGTGATGAAGCCTTGAAACAGGTCTGCTAGGTAAATTAAACTTGAATCAATGATGACAAGACAATAATAATTTGAAGAGTACCGAAGTTATCAAAAAGCTAAATGCCACCCTTATTTCTCGCGAAAAGCACTGTATGCGCCGCGAAGACTTGTCAAAGTACGCCCTCAATGTATTGGATCGATTATGCGAAAAAGGATATGAAGCCTATGCCGTAGGCGGATGCGTTAGAGACAGGCTCATGGGATACCATCCCAAAGACTTTGATGTAGTAACGAATGCAACCCCAGAACAGGTCAAAAGTGTTTTTAAAAACTGTCGACTGATTGGCAGACGCTTCCGACTTGCACATATTCATTTTGGGCGGGAAATAATAGAAGTGGCAACCTATCGGGGTCACCACACCGAAGCGCAAGATGACGAAGACAGTACTGATAGGCGCGCATTATCAGCCGACAGCGGCCAAATTTTACGTGACAATGTCTTCGGTACAATAGAGGAAGACGCAGCTAGACGTGATTTCACATTTAATGCAATGTACTTCAACGCGCAAACAGAAGAAATACTCGATTTTGCAGAAGGCATAGACGCAATTAACAAAAAAGAAATTCGCATGATCGGCGATATTCGAACACGTTTTGCAGAAGATCCCGTCAGAATGCTAAGAGCAGCCCGTTTTTCTGTTAAATTGAATATGCTAATAAGTGACAACATGGTTGCACTTATTGACGAAATGGGGGGACTATTGGCCAATATTCCCCCAGCGCGTTTGTTTGAAGAAACAAACAAACTCTTATTATCGACATACGGTGCCAAGGCCTTCAACAAACTGTTGACGCTTAACTTAATCTACCAACTATTCCCATGTTTATCCGCGTCTTTACGCGATCAATCATCAAAAGAATACTTGTTTATACAAGCTATGCTCGAAAACACCGATGCACGATTGCTTCAAAACTTACGTGTCACTCCTGCATTTTTGTATGCGTCATTTTTGTGGTACCCACTCGAAGAGTTATCGCATAAATTGCGCTTTGAATCAGGTATGTCTGAATACGATGCGATCAATATCGCAGGTGTTGAAGTACTTAACAGGCAAGTTCAACGCGTAATGATACCGAAACGCTTTACGAGTACTATTCGGGATATATGGGCTTTACAGTATCGCCTAAGCAAACGCACATCGAAGCGACCTTTTGTTTTACTCACTCACACTAAATTTAGAGCCGCCTATGACTTTTTGGCATTGCGTGGACAAGTTGAAGGCGGGGCAACTCAAGAGCTGGCAGAATGGTGGACTGACTTCCAAAAAGCAGACGAACCTAAGCGAAGAAAAATGTTAGGCGCAAACAAACACAAAGCTCGCCGCCCCCGCAAAAAACCGAGCAAGGATTAGCATGCTAACAGAAACGGCTTATATTGGTCTTGGGAGCAACTTGGTTAACCCAAGCGAACAACTCACGGGTGCTCTGGAGAAAATGCATCGCCTGCCGCAAATATCAGTACAAATTTGCTCTCATTTTTATCAGAGCAAACCAATGGGACCAGCAGGACAACCTGATTACACCAATGCTGTATGTAAAATTACAACTTCGTTTTCTCCAATTGAACTACTCGATGCATTACAAAGCATAGAAAATATTCATGATCGTACACGCGACGGTGATAGGTGGGGACCTCGTACGCTCGATTTGGATATACTATTGTATAATAGGATAAACATAGACGAACCAAGGCTCAAAGTGCCGCACTATGGTATGCAAGAGAGAGAGTTTGTGCTCGTCCCCTTATTTGAAATTGAACCAGATTTAATAATGCATGATGGAAGAAGCATAGCAAAATGGGTAAGTAAGTGCCAACTACAAGGACTAAAACGTACCGGTATTAAAATAGACACGACGCGTTTAGACGCTTAAAAACGTTGTAGAGCAAGATAAAAGAGAATGGTGAGATGATGAAAAAGGTAAGCTTGACAACGCTAATGAAAATGAAACAAGAGAACGACAAGATCGCTTGTTTAACTGCGTATGACGCAAGTTTTGCTAAGTTATTCGATACCTGTGGTATCGATATGATCCTAATCGGTGATTCACTTGGCATGGTGTTAAAAGGGGAAGATAGCACGCTAGGTGTGACCGTAGATGAAATAGCTTACCACGTTAAAAGTGTCAAAAATGGTGTCGAAAGAGCACTGATTGTCGCCGATATGCCATTTATGAGTTACGCCACACCTGAGCAATGCTATGCCAATGCCAGTCAACTCATGGCAAGTGGCGCTAACATGGTAAAGGTAGAAGGTGGTACCTGGTTACTCGAAAGCGTAAGAGGCTTGATTGAGCGAGGGATCCCTGTTTGCGGTCACCTCGGTTTAACCCCACAGTCTGTCAATGTATTTGGTGGTTTTAAAGTGCAAGGCAGAAACGCCGAGAAGGCAGAAGCGATGCTGACAGCGGCCATTGAACTTCAAGAAGCAGGTATCCAGTTATTGGTTTTAGAATGTGTCCCCACTTCGCTTGCAAAGCTCATTAGTGATAAGTTAAGCATTCCAGTCATTGGCATTGGCGCCGGACCGGACACAGACGGGCAAATTCTAGTAATGCACGATATGTTTGGTATTAGTGCTAACTACATGCCTAAGTTCTCGAAGAACTATCTGCTAGAAAGTAGCGATATCAGCTCTTCTGTGGATCAGTTTATAAAAGAAGTAAAAAGCGGCGCATTTCCGGGGCCTGAGCATTCATTTGAGTAAGTAGTATGGAAATAGTCAGCGACATTAATCAACTTCGAGAAATCCGCCGAAAATGGCAAGCCGCTAAAACGAGTATTGCGTTTGTACCCACTATGGGCAATTTGCATGATGGGCATTTGGAGCTAGTAAAACATGCAAAACAAGGCGCCGATATCGTGGTCGTATCTATTTTTGTTAATCCACTTCAATTTGGGCCAGACGAGGATTTAGATGCATATCCCCGTACTTTAGAAGAAGATAGCCGCAAATTGCGAGAATTAGGTGTTGATTTACTGTTTCTGCCAAACAACGAAGACATTTACCCAAGGGGCCTAGAACAACAAACGTTTGTGGAAGTACCTGGCATATCCTACATGATATGTGGAGCTAGCCGCCCGGGTCATTTTAGGGGCGTGGCAACTATAGTATGTAAGCTATTCAACATGGTGCAACCCAACCAAGCATATTTTGGCGAAAAAGACTTCCAACAGCTGCAAGTCATTCGCGCCATGGTAACGGATCTATCAATGAACCTAAGCATATATGGCGTGCCCACTCAGCGAAGTGCAGACGGTTTAGCTTTAAGCTCAAGAAATCACTACCTCAGTGACGCGGAAAGGAGTATTGCCCCCAAGCTGTATCAAGAGATTGTCAAGGTCGCAAGCGCCATTGAAAGCGGCAGAACCGATTACACAAAATTATTGACGCAAGCAAAAGAAAATTTAGCAGCGCTTGGCTTCAAACCAGATTATTTGGAAATACGCTGCGCAGAGAGCTTAATGCCACCCAGCCATGAAGACACAAGTTTGGTTATCCTAGCAGCGGCATTTTTAGGCAAGACCCGTCTTATTGATAACTTACAGGTCAAGCTGTTTCAATGAATAAGGAGTGAATGCCAACTTTTAGTTGGCGACTAGCCCCAAAAGACCTAATTATGATCCAGCGGCACGGATCAGCTTAGCGGCATCTTTAGCAAAATACGTCAAAATACCATCTGCGCCGGCTCGCTTAAACGCAAGTAGGGACTCTAGGATAACTTTTTCTTCGGATAGCCACCCCTTAGCAAACGCTGCTTTATGCATAGCATATTCACCACTTACTTGATATGCAAAGGTAGGCACAGCAAACTCTTCCTTACAACGAGAAACAATATCCAAGTATGGCATGCCCGGTTTTACCATTACCATATCCGCGCCCTCATCGATATCAAGGGCAATTTCGTGCAATGCTTCCTCTGCATTGGCGGGGTTCATTTGATAAGTATTTTTGTTTGCACCTTTGAGGTTACCAGCTGAACCAACAGCGTCTCTAAAAGGGCCATAGTAGTTTGACGCGTATTTTGCTGAATATGCCATAATGCAGGTATTGATAAAACCGTTCGCTTCTAGTTCCTCACGAATCGCGCCAACCCTGCCATCCATCATGTCTGAGGGTGCAACAACATCCACACCTGCACGCGCATGGCTAAGGGCTTGTTTGACCAGTACCTCCATTGTTGTGTCGTTTAGCACATAGCCATTCTCATCAATGATGCCATCTTGCCCATGAGTAGTAAAAGGATCCAAAGCGACGTCAGAAATCAAGGTAATATCATCGCCAAATTGATCTTTAAGTGCCACTATCGCGCGCTGCGCCAAGCCGTCACTATTGTAGGATTCTTCGGCCAACAAAGATTTTTTACCCTCTGACACGACCGGAAATAATGCAAAACGAGAAATCCCTAAATTCAAGCAATCGGCTACCTCAGCAATTAGGCGATCAATACTAAAACGTTGTATGCCGGGCATTGAAGCTATGTCTTCTGTACAATTATTACCTTCTAAAACAAACATGGGAAATATAAGATCATCCGTCGTTAGACGGTGCTCAGCAACAAGTCCACGTAAAGAATGAGTGCGACGCAAGCGTCTAGGTCTTTGATAAGGAAACATGATGATTAAAAAACTATGAAAAAAAGTAAGCAAGTATGCGTATTATGCAGCACGGCTGGTTTGATTGCGATCTTTTTACACCGTCTACAAACGCACTAATACGTGCGTTATTATACTTGGCCGTTTAC
>NZ_JBHRSW010000021.1:0-21510 GCF_042646125.1 Agaribacter flavus | reverse complement strand
TTTCATCCATGAAAAATAAATTTTGCGACAAAAAAGGGTAAACGGCCAAATATAATAACACCTTGAACGCTACAAGAGCTGTAAGAGAAATTTTTTAATGATGTTCAGCTGAAACTTAAAAAGTATCACTTACTACTTTATTTCGGCCACTTTGCTTAGCTTGGTAAAGAAGTTTATCGGCAAACGCAATAAGCATTTCTTGTTCATCGTTTGATTCGACTACCCTAGATGTCACACCAATACTGACCGTTATGCGGATTTCTTTGTCTTCAAACTTTATTACGGTATCTTCTACCGCTAGCCTAAGCCTTTGCATTAATTTGCAAGCACCTTCTAGTTCGGTGTTAGGTAGTATGGCAACAAACTCTTCACCACCAAATCGACAGATAACATCAGCTGGGCGTTTAATAATGTCTTGAAGCACACGTGAAAACACTTTTAAACATTCATCTCCGCCAAGGTGGCCAAATTTATCATTTACTTTTTTGAAGAAGTCGATATCCAAAATAGCCACAGTTAGCGGTGTCTGCTCACGGCGGCTTCTGCGCATTTCAGCAAGCAAACGTTTATCAAAATACCGCCTGTTCATTAAGCCTGTTAAGGGATCAATTGCGCTCATTCGCTCTAATTCATTGTTAGCTTCTGATAACTCCCGCAGCGCGATCTCTAACTCTAAAGTGCGCTCCTCAACACTATATTGCAATGAGCGCTTTGCTTCTTCTTGTACTTTCAGCAATTCATCTTTCGCCACCATTGCCTGTCGCTCGTTTTCAATTGCTGCCGCTCTGGCTAACTCTGTTTCTTTGAATTGATCACTGAAGCTAATCGCTAGCGCGAGAGCCAGTAACATGGTTTCGATAGTCGCTCCGACCATAAGCAAGTAACTAGCGTCTATCTCTAGCTCGAAGACACCTAAATTTTCTATCGTTGTGGTGATACCACTGACTAAAAGCACGGCCCACGCGGCGGTAAAATAACGAGCAATTAAATTGCCATTCATCGACAAGGAAATACCAGCAATTAATATGACCGGGGTAGTAACAGCAATCATGATTAAGATTGCTTGTAAGACTCCGGTATACGGTAATACAGCGGCCGCAAAAAATAAGATAACGAATATATATTTAACCGCATTTAAGACACGATAAACCAAAGGACTTGCCTTTTTTAAAGACAAAATACTGAAAGAAAACTGAATAATAAGGAAAAGCGTTGCACAGGCAAAAAAAGCGACCGCACGTTGTTGCAACCAAACATGCTCACTCCAAAAATACCTAAAACCCACACCGTGAATGGTGGCCACAACGAGAGCGAAACAGATTACATAGCCAGTGTAGATCGCAAAGGTATGATTTCTGGTCGTGGCATAAATGAATAAATTGCTCAATGCCATCGCCAACATATAACCCAAAAATATTCCCATGAATAGGTTGTGGGCGCCGCTATACTCTATAAAATCTGACTTTTCCCACACTCTAATTGGTGCTTTTATTGGCCCTTCACTCTGTATGCGGAAATAAACCTCTAATTCATCAAAGCCTGATGGTAAAGGAAAAAGAAATTTTTCATATTGAATTGGACGTTCAGAAAAAGGCAAGCTATCACCCACAGTGTAATCTTGAACGACAGCTTTGCTCTCCGGTTCAACGAACCACAGTTCTACTTTGTCGAGCAAACCATAATCCACTTCAATCAAATAATGTTTGTTTGGCACAGGCAAAGCAATACTACTTCTAAACCAATATGGCTCGTCAGACAAACCAATATTTGCGCCATCAAATGATAACCAAGGTAAGCCAGCTTCCTGCTTGATACTTGAAATACCTAAGCCAGTCGTAGATTTATCGCTAGCTAAGTATTCGGTAGAAAAATGTAAGCTTTTTATTTCACCGCTGTTTGTTAAGCTATTAGTAAGCGCCAACAAACAAATAGAAAAAATCGCGACTATACCCGCTATCCAATAGCTTTTATTTTTTGAAAGTAGGATATTTACATCCATTTATAACCTCAATCTGATAAAAAAAGCTTTGCTGCGTTAAACATACTCGCCTGTTTTACATCCACTATATCGTTATTTGTCAGCGCCGCAAATACAGATGCAATTGCGCCCAAAAATTTGGGCTCGTTGTTCTTTGCCCGAGGCCTGATAGACTTGGGGAACAAATAAGGTGCATCGGTTTCTAACAGCAAGCGGTGCAAAGGAAGGTTTTTTACTGCACTTCTGAGATCAAATGCTCGTTTTTCATCATCTAACCATCCAGTAATGCCAATGTAACAGCCCATAGCTAAATAAGCTGAAAGTTGTACCTCGTTACCGGTAAAGCAATGTGCAATTTTAAATCTAACATCTCCCGCATATTTATTCAGTAGCTGTAATTGCTGCTTGAAGGCGTCACGCTCGTGCAAATACAAGCCCATCGATAAACACTTGGCCAACTTTAGCTGCTCGGTAAAAGCATATTCCTGCTCTTCGGGACTGGAAAAATTGCGATTAAAATCTAGACCACATTCTCCGATTGCCACACATAGCTTATCGGCAGCAATCAGTTTTAGTTGATGAGAGGATTGACTATCCCAAGTTTTTGCAGCATGTGGATGTACGCCAGCAGTAAATCGCAATTGGCATGCTTTACTCGTGTATTGATTGCAAAAATCTTGTGCAGCCTGTGACTCATCTAAATCACTAGATATCACCAGCAAGCCAGATATGCCAGCTTCGATAGCGTTTTCTATTACAGCAAATGGGTCAAATCGTTTGTCTAATAGATTAACACCAGCATCGAACATGCTATTTGATTCGTTTGACGCGCATACTTCTGTTTACACCTTCTTTGCTGAGTAAATAAGATGAAAACGCGCCTTTTCGTATTGTAATTGTTTCGCCTTCTTTTAACCTCAACCGACTTAGCTGCGTTTCACGCCAAGCTTGTCCGTTGTCCAAATTTACTATTCTATTTTCAGTTAAAGTCTTTGTAATTTTGGTAATAGTACTTGTTATTTCCTGCGGTTTAGTAACTGTCGACTTTTTTAGGTTTTCACTACCAAAACCATCATCATTGCTCGTTGTTAGAGGAGATGGCGGAAGAGATGTCGGAGTAGGTGCTGGCACATACGGCAAATCCTCATTGGCGGTCTGAGGGAAATTAGATACTTTTAGATTATTTTTAAGCAAAGTCGCAGCGTCACCACCTTGAATACTTTTATCCTCAGTGCCGTTTGCAGAGACAGGCGCTGCATTTACAGACTGAGAGGTGGTTACTGATTGCCCATTGCTCTTATCAGCTGTTGTAACAGTATGATGTAATGGCTTAAACAATTTGTCATAGCAAATTAAGCGCTGGGCGTCATTTTCTATGGAGCTGCAGCTAGACACTCGTTCAGTTAATTCAGTGAATGAACTTACCTGACCGCTGGCAACGAACGAAAATACGAGTATTCCGCTTGTTATGATTGATTTTATGAAGCGATTATTCATCATGCAAATCCGCAGCGTTGTCATCAGCATACTCATTATCCTCTTCATTACGTCTGGAATACAGTGAACCAACCACAATACCCACTTCGTAAAGCAGCCACATTGGTATAGCGAGCAACACTTGAGAAATAATATCGGGTGGCGTCAGCAACATGCCAATTACGAATACTCCCACGATTACGAAAGGACGCTTTTTCCGCAAACTTTTTGCGGTAGTCATTCCCGTCCAACACATTAATATAATCGCAACGGGAATTTCAAAAGCTACACCAAACGCAAAAAATATCTTGAGGACAAAATTTAGATAGCTAGAAATATCTGTGCTGATAATTACGCCCTCTGGCGCCACGCTATTAAAAAACATAAACGCGAGTGGAAATACCACGTAATACGCAAAAGCCATACCGGCATAGAACAAGAGGGTTGAGCTAACCAATAAAGGAGCCACTAGCTTTTTTTCGTTCTTATATAGACCCGGCGCAACAAATGCCCACACCTGATAGAGTACAACAGGTATTGCGATAAAAAATGCTAGGACAAGGGTGAGCTTAAAAGGCGCAAGAAAAGGGGAAGCAACGTCCGTGGCAATCATACTCGCGCCATCAGGCATACTGGCGATGAGCGGAGTGGCAATATACGCGTATATTTCCTGAGCAAAATAAAACAAAGCTAAAAACACAAGCAATACGGCTATCACTGCTTTTAGTAGTCTGTTTCTTAATTCAATAAGGTGAGAAATTAAACTGCTGGCTTGCGTCATCTAATTATTTCTTGTTTTCCGATTCGGACGAATTTTCTGAAGGCAAAATACTATTTTCATAAGGGCGTTGTACTGATGCCGCAGCCGATTTAAGCTCTTCAATACTTTGCTTGACGTCATCACCTACTTGCCCGAGGCCTTCTTTTTCAGCTTTTTTTAAATGTTCGTGCAGTTCGTGGGTTTTTAACTGGTATGACACTTCTTGTTTAAACCCATTGGCGACATTCTTTATGCTTCTCACCGTTTCCATAGTAGAACGGATAGCACCGGGTAGGCGCTCTGGACCCAATACAACGAGGGCAATGACACCAATAACCAACAACTCCCAAAAGCCGATATCAAACATTTGTACTATTCTTTTATTTTTTCTTTTGTTTGAACTGCGCTGTCGACTGATTCATCTGATTTGTTTTCAACCGCATCAAAATCTGCGTCTTTTTTGGGCTCGTCCTCATTCATCGCTTTTTTAAAACCTTTTAAAGCCGTGCCTAAATCAGAACCCACGTTACGAAGCTTTTTGGTGCCAAACAACAATATTACAATGGCCAATACTATGACAATTTCCCAAATACTAAACGACATAAACTTTCCTTTTACCAACTAATTCTGCGAATATTAGAGTCTGTGATACAAACACGCACGTGTTCGTATTATACCCATAATTTAATGAATATCATTTGATTTACTTATTCTATGGATATAAATATTTGAAATTGATACCGTCAACAACACTTGTATCCAACGCTGCAAGCACTATGCGCCCCCACAGCTTAGCTTGGCAAAACGCTCGTGGGAGCTTATTTCTGTTCGTACTACTATTCTCAGCAAGCACCATTGCAGAAGAAAAAAAGAAAAAGACACTCGATTTTGAACATTACGCATATTGCCTAGAAGACAATTGGCTGGATGACGCATATTGCTATTTGAACTTTGGCATTGATAGCACAGCAAACGGCTTGAATAACTTGTTTAAAACGGAAAGTATGGCAGCAGATGCAGCGACAACCAAAGGACGGTTGCGCTTTGGTTGGGAGCCCCGCACGCGTGACCTAGCAGAATCAGACTTCAGATTTAGAATAAGGGCTAAATTCCCCGCATTCGAAGACAGAGTAGAGCTACTTTTTTCAGACGAAGAAGATGATATTGGAGGGCAGAACGTTAAGGCCGCCCGAAATAGAGAGCTTGGCGCAAATGATCAGGCAGTAGTCGCACTGCAATTCCAAAAAGACAAAAGTGACAAAATGCGCTATCGCGTGGGCTTTGGTCGAGGTAGCCAATTATATACACGGGCACGATACAGTGATATTTACAACATAAATGATGGCGTTAACTTTTACTATTTTGCAGAAACCAACTACTACGCAAGAGATAAGCTTGGTTTTGAACTCAATGGCGAACTCGGTGTAGAACTGACAAAAAATACGGCTTTTGAAATCAATAATAGCTTTCAGTTTAGAGACAAAACCGACGATTGGTTTTGGCGACATGAATTTCAATATATCTACTTAGCCAAAAACCAGAGCAGCTATTTATTGACCGCAATGATAGACGGCCTATCGAAACCCAGCTATCAAACGGAGCAAATATTACTCAGCGTCAGGTATAAAAGAAAAGTGTTAAGGGATTGGCTTTTTGTTGAGGTAGAGCCTTTTTTACTTTGGCTGCGTGAAGAGGATTTCAAACCCTCTCTTGGGGCAGCAATTCGCGCTGAGATTCATTTCAGCACGAAGTAGACACACCTGAGCTCCTAGCTAACGCCTAGCGAAGGTTTAGCTCAACGTTTAAATGCTAAAACTCGCGCCACAACCACATGTAGTCGTCGCATTAGGGTTATTGACAAAAAAACGTGAACCTTCCAATCCTTCTGTATAGTCAACAATACCGCCCACTAGATACTGCAAGCTCATAGCATCGACAAGCAATGTTACCGCATCTTTTTCTATCGTCATGTCGCCTTCATTGACTTTTTCATCGAAAGTAAAACCATACTGGAAACCAGAACATCCGCCACCTGTCACATAGACTCTAAGCTTTAGATTTGGGTTTTCTTCTTCTGCAATAAGCGTTTTCACTTTTTGTGCTGCCGCATCAGAAAACTCGATTGGCATAGCTGATTCAACTGACATGCTACTCATATACCTCTAAACGCATCTATTATTTGAGTTCAACACAATCAACCGATGGTGCAGGCACTCACTCAATTCAATGTGCGCAATTATCCAATACCCGAGTAATTTAATCAAGTATTCACTCGTCGCTAGCGTAAGCCTCCTCCCATTGAATACTGGTTGAATAGCTTCCTCTCTTCTTCCGATATTTATATACGTCAGTCGAAATATCAATTCGACTCGGAATAAACGACTCTGGCAAGGTAAAGCGAGTCTCGATAACTTGAAAGTATTTAAAGGCAAAATCTAAGACTTCGTTAGGCACATTTTGTTGCAGAGCAGTCAGAGAATATTGCTTGGGTTTACCCTCTAAACTACCGATAATTTGAATAGCCAAAGTCCCTTTAATCACCGCCTTAATATTCTCATGCTGCAATAACATCAGTTTCAGCCTAAAGTGATTATCGCTATTCGTCGCTTCTATTTCCACACGCTCGACTACAAAGCCATCTTGCGTTGTCTCTGGCGCCATAACCCGCTGATAAAAAGCGACTTCTTGTTTTAGTTCAATCTCTCTTTTCAGTAAATCACGCAGTTGCGTCTGTGTTTTTTCATTACTCAGTCGCTGCACATCCAGTTCAATTTTTCGTTTATTCAATTCAGAATTGAGCGACTGGTTTTCACTCACAAGATTGTCCATAGATTGCTTGATCATGGCCACTTCTTTCAAAGTATTAGTATGCCTTGTCGTAGCAATTTCATAGCCAAACCAAAAACTCAGCCCAAGTACGATTGCTATTCCACCATAAAAGCGCGTAAATCCAACTTGTTGTTTATACTTATTTAATTGCAACAAAACGTCTCCAAGACCGTATCACTGTGATAGTATACATATATTCTCATTAGATGCCCGTAGCAATGTCACTTCAGTCTCTACGCCATATTTTGTCCGTACCAAGCACATCAATCCAAAGCTGTCTGATTGGCTTATTTGGCGGCTTAATGGCAGCAGTGGTGGTGGTCATATTTAAAGGCTTAATCGGACTCTGGCACTATTTCATGTTAGGTGGGATGGCCAACTACAGCGAAAGCAGTGATTGGAGTCGACTCACCTTGCCGATATTTGCCGCGTTCGCCATTTTTGTTGTGGCGCGATTTACCGGCTTCAAGCATTATCGTATGGGTATCCCATTTGTTATTCACCGCCTAAAAACCTACTACGGTCATATCCCCATACTCAACTCTATTAACCAATTTGTTGGCGGAGTGCTTGCTCTCGGCAGCGGTTTTGTTGTCGGAAAAGAAGGACCAACGGTTCACCTTGCCGCCGCTGCAAGCCACTATTTGGGACGATGGCTGCACTTGCCTTTTAATAGCCTGAGGATACTTGCTGGTTGCGGTATTGCAGGAGGCATTGCCGCTGCGTTTAACACGCCATTTGCAGCCATTATTTTTGTCATGGAAGTGGTTTTGCGTGAATATAAAGTACATATCTTCATGCCTGTCATGCTCGCTGCCGCGGTTGGCTCAATGGTCACCAGAGCAGTGTTCGGCGACGTCACTGAGCTTGGCTTTTTAAGCTTTCAACCTATTGCAGGGCTGGAACTACTTTATTTGATTGTATTTGGTATGTGTATTGGTGCGATTGCCGCTATGTTTAACAGTCAATTAATGCAGTTGATGCGATTGTTTAGACGAGTGGGAATGTTCTACAGATTACTTTTAGCGGGGGCGATCACTGGCGTCTTTGGGTATTTTTTTCCAGAGGCCTTGGGGGCAGAGTTTATCAACATAGAAAAGCTTCTCGATAGCGACTATGACTTTTCTTTTATTTTTTACTTGTTCATCGCCAAGTTTGTTTTAGCTATGATTGCGATTGCCTTGGGTATTCCTGGCGGCATCATTGGTGCGGTTATGGTGATAGGGATCTTGTTGGGTGTGATATTGCTGGAGCCATTACGCGGCTTTTACGACACCAACATGACAAACACCTATGCCTTACTCGGTTTAGCAGGATTTCTTGCTTCCGTTCTGCACGCACCAATGGCGGCATTATCTGCCTCCATGGAGTTGGCTGCCGACTCCCACGCGATACTGCCAGCGATTATCGTCATTGTGAGTGCTTTTCTCACTTCCAAGCAAGTGTTCAATAATAGTTCTATTTTCATTCAACAACTTGAATACCAGAACTTGTCCTATACAACCTCTCCTATTCGAGATTTATTACAGCAAACTGGTGTGCTATCCGTAATGAATACAGACTTCAAGGTATTGCAAGCTGAGCAAGATGAAGCGCTGAAGCGTCACCTTTTGGATGTAAAAAATACTATCATATTGCACCAACCCAATGCCGCTGAACAAGTCTACAAATGGGTAAATTTAGATTATGGTCTGCACACTAATGAACAGCAGCTAAGCAGTCAGGACGTGCACTTACTCACTCAGCAACATACCATGGCAGATGTGCACGATGCCTTGCAAGATAGGCGACAAGGTGCCGTGGTAATTTTAGATACAACCGTTTCAAATGTAGATGAAAGGCAGTACATGAGTATTCATGCACTACCTGAATCATTGTTGCAAACAGACAAGCTCGCCTCTTCGAGGGTGGTAGGCGTGATCACTTGGAACATGTTGCATTCATATTTGTTGCGTAGACAACACTAAATCAACACCCCGAGGAGACATGTCTTGAGTATTTTGTGGTTAAAGGCCTTTCACCTTTTTTTTATGGTAGCTTGGATGGCAGGGCTGTTTTACTTACCTCGCTTATTTGTGTATCACGCATCAAGCTCAGAAGCAGCGGTAAAAGAACAGTTCAAGATTATGGAGAGAAGACTTTGGCTATTCGTTACACCCTTTTCTCTCCTTACCTTAGTGTTCGGCGTTCTTATCATTTTTCAATACGGCACTAGTTGGTTAGCAAACAGTGCTTGGTTGCACGCAAAACTCACTCTGGTCGCACTATTTTATGCCTATCACTTTTACCTTTGGCATTTGGTAAAAGTATTTGCAAAAGACGAAAACAAGCATAGCCCTCGCTTTTTTCGATTTCTAAATGAGATGCCCGTCTTCGCATTTTTTGGCATTGTCGCGTTGGCGGTAGTAAAGCCTTTTTAGTACCGAGCTTAGTCCGCGCTAAATGTTTCAAATTGATTAGGTAGATAGGACGCAAGTTTACCAGAGATGTTCAGGTACTTTTCCATTGCCTTGGGTAAAGACTGAGCAATCAAAGGTAACTTATCACTAAGGCTATGTTCTCCTCGTTCTGCGGCTTGTACTCCAGCCTGTTCCAAATCCGCAAAGCTTGAGAACATGAGTAGGCAATGTTTCAGATCTTTTGCCAAAACAGGCGCATCATCTGGATTTTGTTCACGCATTTTTTGCCATGCCATGTGCCAAACTTTTTCACACTGCTGATGAGCATAAATCAAACCCTGCATAAATGCCTGTAGCTCTGCGTTTAGTGACGCTTGAGAATAGTGCAAAGGTAGCGTAGAGGCAAACTCGTCATTTCTCATTTCCGATAAAATATATCTAAAATAGTCGAAAAGCTTCGAAAATACGCGATCTGCCTGTTCTTTATTCTGAATTTGATTGTGTTCTTGCACAACCCAAGGTAACCAATCGTCTGGCAAGGGAATTTCAGGACAACTACAAGCGCCCAAAATAGCACCTTCGACAAAATGCCTGTCATGCAAAAACGAAGAATCGGCAATGCTGTCATATAATGGTGAAAGTGTTTTCAATGCTACTACTCTACTTGCAAGGCTAGGAACGACGTAGCCATTGGCTGGGGTTTAGTGCTTTGCCTTTGTGTCTGAGTTCAAAGTATAAGCTCGCGCGTGTTTGACCACCACTGGTTCCAACCAAACTGATTGTATCACCGGCACGTACAACATCACCGACATTTTTCAATACCGCTTGATTGCGTCCATATACAGACATGTATCCATCTCCATGATCCACAATGACAACAAGACCAAAGCCCTTTAACCAATCCGCATAAAGAACCTGCCCTTCTGCGACGGCAGATACGGGAGTCCCTGCCGTTGTTTGAAACACCACCCCTTTCCAACGCACTTGACCTTGTCGGCGTTTACCGAACAAACGCTCTATTTTTCCTGGAGTAGGTAACATAAGTTGGCCTTTCAACTTTGTGAGACCGGATAGGTCGATATCCACATTCGAAGAGGCTTGCGCGCGCTTCGCAGCTAATTCTGCACGTTCGATAGCAGACAATAAGTCTTTTTCTTGCTGCTCCAAGCGCTTAACTCTTGCTTGGTCAGATTCAATTTGTTTGTTTAATACCGCGAGTTTCTGAAAGCGCGTTTGTTGCTTATCTCGTAGTTCCTTGCTTTGTGAAACTTGTGTCTGTTTTAGGGCTTCCAAATTGACTTGCTTAGCCGACAACTCTGTACGTACTTTATCTAAAGTAGCTATTAACCCTTTAAAGTCGTCTATCTGGTTTTGTCTGGCTTTGTTCAAATACTGATAGTAAGTTAACACTCTCTCCAAAGTACCCGCTTTGTCCTGATTAAATAGGAGTTTCGCGTAGTCATAACTACCTGCCATATAGGCGCTTTTTAGTTGATTTGCTAAGTAAGTTTGTTGCTGCTCAATGAGGTTTTCAGTTTGCGTTTTTTCTTGACGTAGGGCTTTAATATCTCGATTTACTTTTAGTAAACTTTGATCCGTTCTATTTAATTTTGTGGCGGCTTCTGCTATTTCCAGCTCTGCCAGCTTAAGCTCCTGTTGAATTCTTTCGCTACTCTCTAAGTTGCTAGCGAGTTGAGACTTAGTCTGCGCAATCAGATCTTGAATATCTTTTAAGTCTTCACGCTCATCTTGCGCATGAATGCTAATGCTATTCAATACTAAAAACAGGCATATTGCCGGCACCTTAACACTCAAAAAACACTTGAGTGCGCACCTATACTTAGCAATAGCCTGATATGATTTCATTGATTACCCGACTACAGTGTTATTTTAAGGTAACGATGGGTGTTCCTGTCATTTCAGAGGGTTGTGCCATGCCCATTAAATGCAACATTGTAGGTGCAACATCACTTAATACACCGTCATTTCGCACATTTGCTTCACGACCAAAGTAAATAAATGGCACCGGTTCACTAGTGTGAGCGGTATGTTTAACCCCAGTTTCTGGATCAACCATTTGCTCAGCATTGCCGTGGTCCGCAGTGATTAAGCATTCGCCTCCGACTTTTTCTAACGCCGCAATGACTCTGCCGATACTTGCATCTACAGCTTCACAGGCTTTTACTGCGGCATCAAAATTACCCGTGTGCCCAACCATATCCCCATTGGGATAGTTACAAATTATCACGTCGTATGCTTGTGATTCAATTGCGGCGACTAGCTCATCGGTAAGCAAGCCAGAATTCATCTCAGGCTGAAGGTCGTAGGTAGCAACATCGGGAGAAGGAATCAGCTTTCTTGTTTCACCTTCGTATTCGTCTTCTTTGCCTCCGCTAAAGAAGAAAGTCACATGTGCAAATTTTTCTGTTTCAGAAATTCTAAGTTGCGTTTTGTTATGGTCAGATAGCCACTGACCCAATACATTGACTAAGTTTTCAGTCGGAAACGCACAAGGCACCTTCAAAGTGGTTTCGTACTCCGTCAGCATCACAAAGTGCGCATTGGGGAACCGATCCCGGTCAAACCCACTAAATTCGGGTGTTGCTAAGGCATGAGATAGCTCTCTAGCTCTGTCTGCACGGAAGTTCATAAACAACACAGTGTCGCCATCGTCGATTCCTTGGTAATCCGCTATTTTCGTCGGTTTTACGAATTCATCAGTAATTTCATTTGCATAAGATGCTTGAATACCGTCGTTCATGTCTTCAACTGTAAATTCAGCTTTCGCGGAGACAATCAAGTCGAAAGCTTGCTGCACTCTGTCCCAGCGATTATCACGATCCATCGCATAATAGCGACCAATAACCGATGCTAAAGCTACGCCTTCGTATTGAGCACAAAAAGCCGTAGTTTGTTGAATATAATCAATCGCACTTTGTGGAGGGGTGTCTCTACCGTCCAAAAAGCCATGCACATACACTTTTTCTACCCCTTTTTGCTTAGCCAACTTAACCGCAGCAAACAAGTGGTCGATATGCGAGTGCACACCACCGGCAGATAGTAAGCCTAATATATGAACCGCTTTACCATTATTAGCTGCTTGCTCTGCAGCATCTGATAATGCAGGATTGCTAAAGAAGGTTTCGTCGTCTATGGCTTTGGTGATTTTAGTAAAATCTTGATACACCACGCGCCCTGCACCCAAGTTCACATGCCCAACTTCTGAATTACCCATTTGGCCATCAGGCAAACCGACATCTAAGCCAGAGCCAGAAATAAGCGTGTTTGTATATTCCTTTGTCAAACGATCCAAATTTGGTGTTTTTGCCGCAGCAATGGCATTGTTCTCAGTTGATTCACGATATCCCCAACCATCAAGGATAAGTAGTGCTAAGGGTGTTTTTTTAGAGCTCATTTGATTCCCAGAAATGTTTTTTAACGAAACAAAATACTAATATCCATAATTTACCAATAAATCACGGATCTATACAGGGCAACCGTTTACTATTTTGAAGAATTCTTCGAATCCACCCTTCAAATTTTAGAACAACGCAGAATAGCTTAAGTTTTCTCATCGTTTTCTATATACTTGCGCCACAAAAATTTTGATGACAATGCAGGAATCGTCACCGATGGATCATTTTATAGAATTTGCTCGCGACAACATGGTGCTATCCATAATTTGGGTGGCGTTAGTGGTTATGCTGATTTACTCTTATATCGCCCCCATGCTCTCGTCTGTGAAACGAGTAAATAACCACCAAGCCACACTCTTGATAAACAAAGAAGACGCTATCGTGTTGGACATACGCCCACAAAAAGATTTTAAAACTGGGCATATTCATGGTGCCACGCAAATAAAACCAGACGATGTCCGCAACGCGAACTTTTCAAAGCTTGAAAAAGAAAAAAACACGCCCATTATCGTAGTATGTGCAATGGGTAACCTTGCATCGGGAACAGCGAATAGCATGAGCAAACAAGGTTTTGCAAATGTCAGCATTCTCGAAGGCGGAATGAGTTCGTGGCAATCTGCTAGCTTACCTGTTTCTAAATAATCACCCTTACGAATTCAAAGGTAAAATACATGGCAAAGATAGAGATTTACACGAAGGGCTACTGCCCATATTGCAAACGCGCAAAAGCACTGTTTGCACAAAAAGGCGTTGAGTATACGGATTTTGAAATTGACAAAAACCCAGAATTGCGCGACGTAATGATCCAGCGCGCCAATGGCGGACACACTGTTCCACAAATATTTATTGGTGAAACACACGTGGGTGGATGTGACGATTTATTCGCCTTAGAAAGACGAGGCAAGCTAGACGATTTGCTCTCGGCATAGATGCCTTCTAAACACAACTAACACTTAACTAGATTTTGTAATAATAGGAAATAACAATGGCTGACGAACAGAACAGCAACGCAGGCCAGACACCTGCGCAAACGCAAGAAGTACAGTTTAACCTGCAAAGAATTTTCACAAAAGACATCTCTTTTGAAACTCCCAACTCGCCCGCTATTTTTCAAATGGAATGGAAACCAGAGGTCAAGTTAGACATTGATACACGGACAACTGAGTTAGAAAAGAATTTATATGAAGTTGTGTTGTCCGTAACCGTTACCGCAAGCGTCCAAGACAAAACGGCGTTTTTATGTGAAGTACAACAAGCAGGGATTTTTGCTATTGGCGAGATGCCAGAAGCAAACAAAGCACATACATTGGGTTCATTTTGTCCAAACATGCTTTTCCCGTATGCCCGTGAGACCGTGTCAAACTTAGTAAACCGCGGTACCTTTCCTCCTCTTAATCTTGCGCCAGTCAATTTCGACGCCATCTTTGCAGCTTACATGCAAAAGCGTCAAGCTGAGCAGCAAGGCGAAAAACAAAAACTGGATGCTTAATCGTTAATTCTGCGAATACTATGTCTTCGGTTAGCGTGATTGGTGCAGGCTCTTATGGGACTGCACTGGCATTTTGTTTGGCAAGAAATGGGGTAAATACCTTATTATGGGGTAGAGACCCCTCCTTAGTATCGAGTATGCTTGAACATCGATGCAATAAACACTATCTACCTGACTTTGTATTTCCCTCAGCACTTACCCCTACCGACTCAATCGAACAAAGTCTATCGACTAGTGAATACATACTCATTGTTGTGCCAAGCCATGCGTTTCGCGATGTACTGTTACAGCTCAAACCCTATATTACGACACAACATAAAGTCATTTGGGCTAGCAAAGGCTTAGAGCCAAAAACTGGGCGCTTGCTGCATGAGGTCTTTGAGGAAATACTCGGCACAACTGTGCCTAAAGCTGTTTTGTCCGGACCCACATTTGCTAAAGAGATGGCGGCAGGGCTACCAACAGCGATAAGCTTATCAAGTCTTGACCACAACCTATCTCAGCGCTTTTCTAGTATGTTACACAATCCAAAGGGATTTAGGGTCTATCTCAATGATGACCTTGTTGGTGTGCAACTGGGGGGAGCGGTAAAAAATGTGATTGCTATCGGTGCTGGACTTAGTGATGGTTTAGGTTTTGGCGCAAATGCGAGAACCGCGCTAATTACTAGAGGATTGGCTGAACTCACAAGGCTTGGTGTTTCACTGGGCGCAAGCCAAGAGTCTTTTATGGGAATGTCTGGGCTGGGTGATTTGGTTCTTACCTGTACCGACAATCAAAGCAGAAATCGCCGGTTTGGCTTGGCTTTGGGGCAAGGGCAGTCTGTGCAACAAGCTATAGAAGGTATTGGCCAAGTGGTTGAGGGTTACCGAAACACCGAGGAAGTTAAGATCCTGTCAGCGCGTCAACAAGTCGAAATGCCAATTTGTGATCAAATTTATGCCGTATTGTACGAAGGCAAATCAGCCAAAGAGGCTGCCCTCTCTCTACTGAGTAGAGAGCAAAAAAGCGAATAATGAACTTTAATACATTATCATAAACCGCCTTCATACGATAATTGTCTCCAGCTCTCGTAAACAAAAACGGCAACAGAATTTGACAAATTCATACTGCGGCTATTCGCAACCATCGGAATTCGCACTCGACACTCTTCTGGAAGGCCATAAATTACATCCTCTGGCAATCCTCTGGTTTCTGGTCCAAAAAGTAGTGCATCACCAACCATGTAATTCACGCTAGAATGAAATCTTTTACCTTTAGTGGTGCAGGCAAAAACACGCTTCGGCGATTCTGATAACAAATAGTCCTCTAAACTCGCATGGCGTTTGACACGAGTAAGCTCGTGATAATCTAATCCCGCTCTTCTTACTTTTTTTTCATCTAAATCAAAGCCTAAAGGCTCAATGAGATGCAATGAATATCCGGCATTAGCGCACAATCGAACGATGTTTCCGGTATTTGGCGGTATTTCGGGTTGATACAGTACGATGTCTAACAAAGCTCAACAGCCCCTAACAAATATGGTGTTCAAAAAAATTGTAAATAACATTTAATGCTTCTTTTCTCAAGGGATCCCGTTCAAAGAGAATTTCATGTTGCGCGTCATTGATATTGTGTACAGAAGAAGAACGGATGCTCCCAGCTATCTCTTTAATAGCCCTTTCTTCTACAACACGATCCCTCCCTGCAACAAATAGAGCACACGGTGTCGATATTGAAGAAACGTGATTTTTAAGTGAGTGCATATAACGCATCGCGCTCTGTAGCCAAGTAACAGTAACGCCGCCGAGCTGTAATGCTGGTCTTGACGAATGCGTCTCCACAAAACAAGCATAGCGTACTTGAGAAGACGTTAAATGGTTGTCTGCAAATGGCTTAGGCTGATAATCACGCTGCCCAATAAAATAGCTAGCGTCCCTTCCCAATATTTGCTGCTTCAGTAAAAGCAGTCTATTGACAATACGCGCAACACTTTTAGGTATTGGCGCTTTTATGCCATACATGGGAGCAAGTAAAGCAGCCGCCGTAAACACTTTTGAGCGAAGCGTCAGCAACTTGGTAGCAATCGCCGCCCCCATCGAATGTGCCAGAAGTAGCACGGGTAAATTTTGTAAATTTTGGGGCAGCAGTACCTTGTCTACAACGGCACACGCGTCCTGCACATAATACTCAAAATCACTGACATAGCCCATTTGCGGATTTGGGCATTGTCGAGTCGACTCTCCCTGCCCCCTATGGTCGTATATAACAACAGCGTAGTCATTTTGATAAAGTTCAAAAAGCAATTCCGCGTACTTTACAGTCGACTCTGCACGACCAGGAAGCACTAAGATAATAGCCTTTGCACTTTGTGGAAGATGGTATCTGTATTTTAGCGAAATACCCGAGGACAAAGCTAAATTGCCCTCTGTCATCTGGTTTTCAACGTAAGGAATGTAGGTCTTCCAATACGTTTCTTTTAATTGGGATTCAGAGCTGTAAAAGGTCAAATGGCTTATTCACCTTGGTTGCGAGATATTGATTCGTTTGCATTGGGGAGTTCGATAGCAAGGTGCAAGCCGCGCAGCGCAAAGTCGGGCTCTGTATTATTAATTTCAAACAACCTGCCTTTATTTAGTTTTACTGCGGCATTTGCAATGGTCAAGCCAAGCCCCGTGCTAGTATGTTTGGAAGCAGATGCTTTATCCACATAATAAAAAGCTTGTATCATATTTTCAAATGCCCCTCCCTGTAAACCCGGTCCATCATCGCCTATGACTATCAATACCGTGTTATTGGGTTCGTCTGAAATTTTGATAGTCACTTGCGAACGCGCATATCGTAAAGCGTTGCGCGTAATGTTTTCAATAGCACTTTTCAAAGAATCAAAATTAATATCTAGCGTAGCTGAGGATTCAATCGTCAGCCGTAAATCAATACCGAGGGCTTCAGCTTCAAAGTTTAGTCCTTCCATACAGCGTTCAATAAACTGTTTAACACACATTGGCTCAAACACAATATTCAGTTGACCTTGACTTTGTAAATCCATTCTTGTGACGCTTAGCACGTCGCCAATCAGTTTATCCATCTGCATAACTTCTTTTTCTATCCGCTGAAGATCACTGTCCTTGTCGCCAAGCTTTTCATACAACATCGCGACCGATAATTGCAGACGGGTAAGGGGTGTGCGTAATTCATGCGACACGTTCGCCAACAAGTTTTGCTGTTGTACAAGACTAGCCGTTAGCCTTTCTGTCATCGCATTAAAATCCCTTGCTAAGGCACCAACTTCGTCTTGGCGCCCATCACAGTTCGTCATCCTGTAAGTGAAATCGCCTTCTCGGATTTTTTGCGTTGTCACTCGCAGCTGATTGATTGGCTTGCTCAACCTCCAAGCTAAAAATAGGCACAGCCCCGTACCTAAGACCAACATCAGACTTAAGCCTGCAAACGCACTGTATTGCCCCCGTTCATGCCGCCTTAACAAGCGTCCTAAATAAATGGCGTACTGATCCGCGTCTCCAGCCAATCGATACGGACCAAAAAATTCCATATTATGTGTTTTAATGACTACAACTTGCTCGGAACCAACCATCTCCTTGAAAAAGTCACGATAGTCTCTCATTGGTTTGTTCAACATCGGTAATGGGAAGCTAAGGTGCACTTGCCCAGTACTCGAATTCACAGCAATTGCCAATGGACGCCCATTGGCTGTCATTCTCTTGAATGCTCGATGCATTGGCACGCCATTATCTATATGCCGATTCAATTTAGAAATAAATTGAGTATGCCTAGGGTTTTGAGTGTCCCCTACTGCGCTTACTTGAGTACTAGTGCTGTTTATCCAGCTCGAAATAAAGAAAGCGCCTAACAGCATGCTAACTACGGTGATCCAGAACCAAATGAAAATTTTCCCAAATAAACTATTGGCAGGATTGAGTTTTTTAATAAATTGCATGTTTTGCTCAACTGTCAGCTATCATTAGATAGCCCTTGCCCCGCACCGTTTTGATGGCGTCGTGAATATTGTGTTCAGCGATTTTTTTGCGAAGATTACTTACATGCATGTCCAAACTGCGATCATATGCACTCAGTTTTCTGTTGAGAACCTGTTCACTCAGCACCTGTTTTGATTGCAACCTGCCAGCATTTTTAGCTAAAAATACGGCTAGCTGAAATTCTGTCCCAGTAATATCAACTAGAGCATCCCCCACTTGAATTTGTTGTTTGCTAAGATCAATATGCAAGCCCTGAATCTCTAGCGTATCACTGTTGGCTAATATGCCATTTGGATCAAGCCGACGTATCAAAGCCTTCACTCTAGCCACAAGTTCTCTGTGATTAAATGGCTTGGCTAGGTAATCGTCTGCTCCTAACTCTAATCCGAGTATTTTATCGTAATCATCCCCCCTTGCAGTCAGCATGATTACCGGCACTTTTGAAAATTTCCTCAGTTCAGCCAGCGTCGCAAAACCATCCATCTTAGGCATCATGACATCAAGTAACAATATATCAAATGACTGTTCTTTCAACGTTTGTAAGCCATGCAGTGGATCATTACAAACATGACTCAAAAAGCCTTGTTGTTGCAAATATTCCGCTAATAAACTACCGAGTTCTCTATCGTCGTCTACAATGAGTATTTTGTGCAAAACTAAACTCTTGCCCGTCAGGGTCAATTAATCAAAGCTCAAGATTATCAAAAACACCTTATTTGTCAGTACAATCTTTACGCAATATTTACACTTTCTTGGCGTTACTTTGCATACAAATGTCTACAATAATAGTCACCTAGAGGCTGTTGAACTTTTCTGTAATAGGCTCAAGGAGTGTCCAATCTCAAACAAAATAGGTGAATGATGAAAAAGTTACTACTTACCGCTATGTTAAGCTCTGCACTTTTTACAAGCCTCGGCGCAAGCGCAATGCCACAAAGTGACAAAGCTAAATTTCCTCTTTTTAGACAACTCGATTTAAGCCTTGAACAAAAACAAGCTATCCGCGAAATAATGCAAACCGTGCGCGAAGATAATAGTATTTATTCTGCTGAAAAGTCAGAAATAAAAACGCAATTGGAGAGCTTATTTGCACTAGATAGCTGGGATGAAGCGTTAGCTAAAGATATCGTCAGCGCGCAATCAGATGCTCGCTTGCAACCCTCGTTAAATTTGGCAAAAGCAAAACATCAAGCATTTCAGTTGTTAGACGAAGCACAAAGAGCTAAGTTAACATCCAAAGCTGAAAACACTAAATCCAAAAAATATGCAAAAGCGAAAAAACGCAAACTAGCGAAAAAGCTTAAATTATCCACAGAGCAGATAGGCGCGTACAAAGGCATAATGACAACGCAGAAAAACTCGCTTTTAGCCTTCAAAGACGAGGTAGCTGCGCATAAGTCTGCTGAGTTGGCGCTGCTTATGGCAAGTGAATTTGATGAAGAAGCTTGGTTAAGCTTACAAAACGACTTTACAGCCACATCAAACTCAATACAGTTAATCAAACTACAAAGTCGCTTTGCTTTTAGACAGCTATTAGACGAAGAACAACTCGCAAAACTTGATTCATTGAAATCAAAAAAGCGTGACAGAAAGAGAGCGTAGTCACGCTGCAATCATAAACGGCGTGGTTTTACTCACTACGAGTATCACACGCCTATCCGCTTAAGGCTAAAGCGCCAAGTTACGCCATTTTCTACAAAACAGAAACTCGCACCCGAATTAAGAGGGCTTTTCAGACGTCACGCTTTAAGTGACTGTGCTTTTCCTTTTTTAATACTTGTTATATGCGATTTATTGCACATTTTTCTCTACAAAGCTATTTAACTCAGAAACTGAGCGAATGACATGTAGTGACTTGCCTTCCGATAATTTCTCTAACCTCTGTAAGAATCCATCATTCCAAAACTGCGGGCATAGTTTCAACACTTTATAGCTTTCCAGTGTTCCCTTTAATACCGAGCTTCCGTCAGGCCAGCCTTCTGGCTTTATAAATAGCCCTTTTAGAAACCGCTTTGTCACTAACCAATAAGTGACAAAATACGGTAATTCTATATAAATCAATGTATCAGCTTCTTCTAGGCGCTTGTTAAATGAATCTAATGAGTTCATTGGACCGAAACCCTCAATGATCCATTCTTCGGAGGAAAGAATGCTCTCATGGGCTTCTTCGTAGCTCTTTCGGGTAACCTCTTCTCCATTTGGTTTATATAAAATTGAATCCAAGGCATACAATTTTATACCTGTAGCTGAGGCCAATTTTTTACTTAAAGTGGATTTACCGTTAGCGGGCTTACCGAATACCGCTACTTTTTTCATTCTAGTTCCTCCAACTAGGGTTGAACCCTAAAGGCAGAAACAGAAAACCCGCCTCTAAGGCGGGTTTGATAAATTCTTGACACAACACAAATCCCACCATTCCTATGGAATGATGATGATAATTCGAGCTGTCTGCTTCGTAAAATTCGTGTTCATTCGCTCATCTTGATTGATGGGTAATTCAATGTCAACTGGATATTTAATAAGAACGAGATAGCCTAAGCATATAACATTTATTGATATCTGGCGCGCATTCAAAAGTTAAAACAACAAATATAGATACGCGTCCAGATTATCGTCGCAATTACCGGCCGTAACGTAGTTGGTTGGTGTTGTGCTATGTAAGCACAACACCAAGAGACGTAGTAGAGGTTCGGTAGATTGCTTTGTTACGTACCTTTTGTTAATCTTTGTACAACAATGTATTACATATGCAGCCATTAGGTGACATTATGAAGACTGAAATGTTAAGCACCCGTATAGACCACGATACCAAGTTGGCATTTACTAACGTATGTGAAGGCATGGGGTTAAGTACCTCTCAGGCGCTAAAGCTATTTGCCAAAGCTGTGATCAACCACGGGGGTATACCGTTTGAGGTTAAGGCTAAGGCGCCAAACGCTTTGACGGCCGCCGCTATTGAAGAACTTGAATCGGGTAATGGAAAGACAGCTAAAGACGTTGAGCAACTTTTTGCGGATTTGGAAATTGGCAATATTAATATTAAGTAATGCTAGCTCTCGAATACTCAGCACAGTTTAACTGTCATTCCGCACCCACTTTCAAGATTTCAAACTGATTGGATGTGATGTTGCTTTTTTTTAAACTTTTCTCTTGACACAGATCCCTATTCTTGATCTATTACTCTCT